>JAHEHW010000159.1 GCA_024639745.1 Salaquimonas sp.
GAAGCTTCATCCATAATGCCGTTTTCTACCCAGCCATCGATTTCTGAGATTTTGGTATTTATGCAGGACTGTACGGCGTCACTTGTTCCCATGGCCTCCAGTGCTTGTGGGTCGTAAACCGGCGCTTGACGATCTGCGGTTTGTTCTTCGGCATCCTCGAATGTCCACCAAGAGAGAATTCCGACACCGATAGCTACTAAAATGGCGATAACGCGCATGATTGGTGAATTGGCGAAACTGCCTGTCTTTTTACTCATTTCCGTGTCCTCCGAATTTCTCGCAAGCCTCGCATGGCTTTGTTGCTTGCGTATTGTCCTAGTTCAAATTTTTAAGCGGTAGATTTACCAACAGGTTCTGTGGTTTCATCCGAACCGTTTGTGAGTGATCCATTGCCAGTCCCAGATAGACTGCCTTACCTCGCATATTGGATCGAACGCGCGACCGGTTCAGAATTTCCATCCTGAAAAGTGCCACGATCCGATTCTGGTCCGAGAGAGGCGTGCTACCTGACGCGCCGTTATAATAAAGATCGTTCAAGATCGAGGTCGCTTCGCGATCAAGGCCGATATGCCAGCTCCATTGCCGGTCCTGGATCGTTTGCATCGCCTGAATGCGCGTATCGAGGCCGAGAAAATGGCGGATCCATTTTTCCAGAACGCGCGCAAATGCGTCCGGTCCCGGCTGGGTATATCGGAAATCGATGGCATAATTAAACTGATCGGCCCTGCCCCAATAGCCGGTCTGATTGTCTTCCGTCATTACATCGAGAGTCGCCTGCTTCATCGGCGTGCCGGCTTCGGCGAGCAAGCCGCCGAGCCCGCCAAAGCCGCCGGTTTCGGAATACATTTCGACCACTTCCGCATCAGCCAGCATGATCTGGCCGTCGTCTGTCGTGACCTTTTGCTCGCGGAATAAGAGTTCGGACGCGCGAACCATCAGCGGATCGTGAACGGGCGCCATGATATTGCTCATGATCAAGTGAACCATTTGCTCAATGAACACCGGCGGAATCATCGGCGCTTTGGGCATCAAAAACAGCTGCATATAGGCACTTTCGAGGGTGCTGTTTTTCAGCAGATGATCCCGGAATCGTAAAACGATCCTGTAATTTTCTGCGGCATCCTGATCCTTGATGGCGGCAAGCTCCGCCTCGGTAACCGGGGCTGCCGGCTCTTCCATGAGGCGTTCAAACAAACGATTTTCCTGATCACAGGATTCTTCCACCGGGTGAATCTCAGGTCGCGTGTAGTAGGCACGCAGGAGGTCGGATGAAACGACGAGCCAGCCGTTCTTATCTCTATCTGTCAGATGAAGGCCGGATGAGCGCCAGATAATTCGCTTTGCGGTAGTCTCTTTGTGTTTTTTATCGATTGTCTGCATCAGGGCTTCTCCGTCCACCGGGTTTCAAACCAGTAGTCGGCCAGAGACACCAGTCGTGTTTGATGCTGCGTCTTGATCATGATTCCGCCCGCCTCGTCCAAACCGAGGAAACTGCCCTCAATGGTTTCACCCTTTAACGCAAGCGAGCAATCGCCATCACGTTTATGAGCGCGGAAAAGCCAGCTTTCGTGCACGGGCCGGAAGCCATCCTGGGTCCAGGTATCCAGCCAGGTAAGGAAATGCCGTGTCCAGGATTCAAGGATCATTGTCCGATCGAGATCACCGCATCCTTCCTCGTACAAGACGGTTCTGTTTAGGTCCCTGCCCGGTTCATCCTGCGCGCCTTCTTGCCAGGTGATATCCAGGGCAATCGACAGGCAAGCGTAAGGCGGTTCGTCACCCGGCTTCGTGGCGGTAGGAAGCCGGATATCGATTTTGCCCACGACAGCACCATTCGCCAGGATTATATTCGGCCAGACGAAGGTAATTCCAAGATTGGGCGGACCAATCGCGCCAAGGCTGTCTGCAAGAGCGACCATTGCCAATGGTATCATTGCAAGCGTTCCGGCTGCATCGACCTCCGGCTCAAGGACCAAGGCGCAATCCAGTCGGTCTGTACGACGCGACCAAAAGAGATCCCCTGCTCCGGCTTCGCCGGATTCGGCACGGGCCGAGGCCACCGCTACCGCTGACTGGTCACCCGGTACGGCATACCCGCTCAGGAGTGGTGCAAATATCGGATCGGGCAGCAAGTCCATATCCGACATCATGTCGGCCTCGGCAATGCTCACGGCAGTTCGATATCCCCGGTAACTTCATGATTTAGATCGGCATTTTCTGCCGTCAGAACCATCTTGACCTTGAGTTTGCCGCTTCCGCCATTCGCACGCACATATTCTTCGATTTCCCGCTGCGAGGTGACGCCGACCTGTTTGAGGAATTTCCTCAGCGACATATTGAAGGCTTCTTCGCTCATCGTTTCTGCTCCTGTCAGTTAAATTCTATCGTGATATCGGTGAGACTTCCTTCGCGGTCAATGGTGACCGTTAGCTCTGCTGGTTTGCCTGCCAAAGTAAGTGCCGTCAAATAATCCTGTTGCCCGGTAACAGCCAACTGTCCTGCCTTGACCATTCTGTCCCCTACCATCAGCCCCGCCTGCTCTTCCGGGCTGTTTGTAGCCACCTGCATGATACGGGCAGCTGGCGAACCCGTTTCCCCGGGAAGCAGGTCGGGTCGCATCGCAAGGCCACTGCGCGGCCGATCAATCCTGCCGTCTTCTGCATCCTGCAGATATGCGTTCAGTAATCTGGCTGAAGAAGCGAAATTCACGCCGATATTAGCGTCGGATCCTTTGGTGAAAATGGCCGTGACGAGGCCAGCCAATCTTCCATCGCGATCGAAAAGCGGCGCTCCCGACATCCCCGGATTGATAGGTGCATCGAGCTGGATGAAGTCCTCCACCAGGTTGAATCCGACACCGCGGCGTTCTACTGCCGATACGGTTCCGCAGGTCATGCCGAGTCCCAGGCCAAAGGCGTTGCCAATGGCGCAGGCATCGCTGCCCGGCAGCAAAGTGCCGTCAATCGATAACGGTTCGAGACCTGGTTCGATGTCGAGCAATGCAAGGTCGGTCTGCTCATCCCGCATGCCGATCTTGGCTTCGTGAACGGACCCGTCCGCATGACGGACTAGAACCCGGTTTGCCCGGCCCAGCAAGTGATCGGCGGTCAGGACGCTGGTTCCGTCTCCAACGACAATCCCTGTGCCCTCCGGCTCTTGCAAATTGCGCTCTGCCCTGCCCGTTTGCGGCAATACGCTGACGACGGATCCGATGCGCGCCTTGTACAGCCGCGTTTTCCAGCTCTCGGAGGCATGGCTGTTCGTGCCAGCCAAAATGGCAAATACGCAAGCTCCAACAGCTATCGGGTTCGATCGTCTTGTCATGCGAACCAGTTCCAGGCTGCGCTCGGCAACCTGTTCCCTTTCATTCAGAGGAGGCTCAGTTGCCAACAGCCGATCAGAGGCGCGTTGTGGGTGAGCTATAGGCCTTGTCTGCCGGGGTGCTGAAATAGCCGTTCAATGCATATCCCGCGCCCAGTGAGATCGCTAGCAGCAAAACCACGCTGATCAAAAAGGCTTTCATCGTTTTCTCTCCTTCAAACCTGAAGCCTTGGCTTCTTCTCGTTTTCTCGTTTGTAATCTACTTGCCGGCTGGTTCGGTCGCCTTTTCGAGAAAAGCAATTAATGCGTCGCGGCGCTCCACGCTCTTCAGTCGCTGGATCGGCATTTTGGTACCCGGCGTCACGATGTCTGGACCGTGATCGAAAAGCTGGCCGATGGTTTTCGCGTTCCAGACGATCTCGGAGTTTTTCAGCGCGTCCGAATACGGGTAGCCCTCCACGGTCCCGGCCTTGCGGCCAAAAAGGCCATAAAGCGTTGGGCCTGCACGGTTTGCGTCATCGGGAGTAAGCGTGTGACAAATCGAACATTTGCGCTGGAACTCGAGCTCGCCCGGATCCCTGGATGCCTGGACCTGGAACCGCCTCGGCAGATCGCCCTGGGGCAGATCGAACGGTTTTCGCGGATTGACCTGCCAGTAGCCGACGAAGTCATCAAGCCCGGTCTTGTACAATCGCTTGCCATCATCGGAGAATGCCAAGCCCCACACAGGTCCATAAGGATTTTGCCAGGATTCGACGATATTCAGGGTCTCGGCGTCATAAACTCGGAGAAAGCCGTCGCCCGAACCGGTCGCGAAATATTGCGCCTGCGGGTCCACGGCGATACTTAAAACCGGGTGCTCGAAATCACCGGCGCTCTTTACTTCGCCCGTCGCAACGTCGAGAACCCCTACCCCGCCATCGATGGCGCCGAAGACGAAACGATCCGTGTCGCCGATCCGCGCAATTGCGTTGATGCCCCAGCCATTGGCATGGATCACTCTGCCGTCCTGGATTGATTTTTCGTTTTCCACGCCATCCGAGAGACGCCAATAACGGATATCGCCGTCATAGGATCCCGTTAGCAGGAAGCTGTTGTCGGCGCCGAACACGACGGCATTCACGTTGTTCCTGTGGCCCTCAAGGCGATGGATTTCTGTGGCCTCGGTAATGTCGTAGACCCGGGCCGTCGCGTCCCAACGGGCGGCGGCAGCAAGTCTGCCATCAGGGGAAACGGTAACGTCAAGCACCTTGTCGGCCGTATCATTGATAATCGAAACCGGTTCGCCTGCCGAAAGATCCCAAATCGCAAATGCGCCATCGTCCCCGACCGATACGGCCCAGGTTTCCTTGCCATCTGAGGGAACGAATTCGACGTCGTTCACGGCTGCATTATGCCCCAAAAGACGCTTGATGACCTTTCCTTCCTTGCCTTCAAGCGACCAGTAGATGATCGAATAATCGAATGAGGCGGACAGCGCCCGTTCACCATCGGCAGAAATTCTGATGGACCGGACCGGACCGCCATGGCCGGAGAGTTTTTCAGGCAATGTAGCGTTTTCCGCGCCGGCATGGTCTTTCAGCGCCAAGGGCGCTATCAGGAAGATGGCTACCCACGGAGCGCTCAACCGGGCAAGCCTGCTGACGAAGGACCTCATATCGACGACCCTCGATGACCGCTACTCCGCCGGTTGCGGTTTGACGGATGTGACCTCGCCTTTTTCCTTCAGTTCCTCGACCCAGAGGCTGTGATGCTCCTTAGCCCAGTTCTCGTCGACTTCGCCGGAACCCATGGCGTCGAATGCGCCCTCCATACCGATGGAGCCAATATAGATATGAGCAAGGATAAGGCAGACCATCGCTACCGCGACAATGGCGTGCCAAATCGCGTTATATTGCTGCTCCTGGATAACCGTATAAGGCGGTTCCGGAAGGCCGATGGCAGCAGGAACATCGATGCCGATACCCGCCAACATGTTGAAGGTATCAGCGAAGAAGGTGTGCTCATACGGGAACAGCAGT
>JAHEHW010000160.1 GCA_024639745.1 Salaquimonas sp.
CGGCCATCCTTCAATTCTGCAAGAGCCGGGTTGAGGGTATGAAACGGACGTTTTCCGGGCGCTAACTGGTTCGGACCTTCCGCAAGCGAGAAGCCGGCACCCCTGTTCTGGAAAAATACTCCGGTATCCGGGCAGACCAGGCCGGAGCCGAATTCCCAGTAAACGCTCTGAATAAAGCTGACGACGGTTCCATAGCGGTCGATCGCTCCCATCCAGATCGTATCGCCTTCTTTGGATTCGTGAGGCCATGGAAGCGCGGAATTCATGTCCACCTTTCCTGCCAATTCTTCAAGGCAGGCGTCTGACAGCCATTGCTCCGGAAGATCGCCCATCACGGCCGGGTCGGCGAGCCCAGCATTGCGCAGAATAAAAGCTTGCTTGGTCGCTTCCACAAGGCCATGGATATGCTCAGTGCCTTCAGCGCTGTCGATGCCAAGGCGTTCGTAGATCCCCAGAATCATAAGCGATGAGATGCCCTGGGTCGGGGGATTGGAATTGTAAAGCGTGCCGGTTTTTGTCTCCAGGCTCAATGGCTGAAGCATTTGTGCCTCGTAGGCCTCGAAATCGCTGTAACGGAGTGGGCTGCCGTGTTTTTCGAGAAAGGCAGCGTGGGTCAATGCGATGTCACCGCGATAATATGCATCAATGCCGTATTGCCCTAATGTTTCCAGTGTGTCGCCAAGAGCTGCCTGCATCATCCTGTGCCCGGCCGCTGGCGGTTTCCCGTCAACTAGGAAGGTTTCATCGAATCCCGGAACGCCTTTCAGCGTGTCGAGTTTTTCGGCGGTGCAGGCGGACTGGTTGACGGTAACGGCGATCCCCTCGCGGGCATAGCTCACCGCCGGCCAAAGCAATTCGCCGAGCGGGATCGGCTTTTGGGAGCTGCCCGCGGACAAAGCCTGCTTCCAGCCGCCGAGAGTGCCCGGGACGGTGAGTGCCGCGAGACCGCCCCGGGCGGGGATCGCGTAGGTATGTCCCTGTTCCCTGTACCAGTCGACCGTCGCCATCTCCGCAGCTGGGCCACACCCCGCGATTTCGATCGGTTTCGCGCCTTTGCGCTTGATGAGCCAGAAGCAATCGCCGCCGATGCCGTTCATGTGCGGATATACGACCGCAATCATGGCTGCCGCGGCTACCATCGCCTCTACCGCTGTCCCGCCGGCGTCGATTACCTCCTGTCCCGTGAGGGCGGCGATCCGATGCGGTGCGGTAAATGCGCCACGATAGCCAAGGGCGGATGTCAGCATTTGTTTTCTCCTTTGCGAATGGCGATAGGGCTGCCAGCATCGCGGAATATAGGTAATTGCCCGCAAAGCGAAGTGCGGTGCTCGTGATCCTCAGCATTTGCCATATGGTCGCGGTTTGATCAAACCCGCGCAAAAGGCTACGAAAACAGCTTGAACCCGCGCGATCAGGGGCTAAGTAGTGGCGAAAGTTTCAGACAAGACGGATGCTGCCATGAATGTGATGGATAAATCCACGCGCTTTGAGGATGCTGCAATCAAGCGTAATCGTGCCGTTGGGCCACTGCCAGACGGGCATCCCGAGGTGAAAATCGGCAAAGTCGGCGTGCTTTTGGTCAATCTCGGCACTCCGGACGGACACGATAAGAAAAACATGCGGCGTTATCTTGGGGAATTCCTTTCCGATCCGCGCGTGATCGAATGGCCCAAGGCGCTCTGGTATCCGATCCTTTATGGTATAGTTCTTAATACTAGGCCAAAGAAATCCGGGGCGGCTTACGCGGAGATCTGGAATACCGAACTTGATGAGTCGCCGCTGAGAACGATTACCCGTGACCAGAGCGAAAAATTGGCGAAAGCCTTGTCGGGCCATTCATCGCTCGTGGTGGACTGGGGAATGCGTTATGGCAATCCCTCCATTGAATCGCGCCTGCAGGCTCTCAAGGAAAAGGGCTGCGAGCGGATTCTGGTTTTTCCGCTTTATCCGCAATACAGTGCGACGACGACGGCGACAGTAAACGATAAAACGTTCGATGCGCTGATGAAAATGCGCTGGATGCCGGCCATCCGGACAGTTCCTGCCTATCATGACGATCCTGTCTATATCGAAGCCTTGGCACGTTCGATCGCAAACCATATCGCTTCGCTGGATTTCGAGCCGGAGAGGGTGATTGCTTCCTATCACGGCATTCCGCAAAGCTACTTCAAGAAGGGCGACCCCTATCACTGCCATTGCCAGAAAACGAGCCGCCTACTCAACGAAAGGCTCGGCTGGCCGGAAGGCAAGTTGATGACCTGCTTCCAGTCACGCTTTGGGCCGGAAGAGTGGCTTCAGCCTTACACCGACAAGACGATTGAGGAATTGGCCAAACAGGGGGTTGAGAATATTGCGGTTTTCAATCCGGGCTTTGTCGCGGATTGCCTCGAGACGCTTGAAGAGATCGCCGGCGAGGGAGAGGAAATCTTCCATGAAGCAGGCGGCAAGAATTTCACGCACATCCCCTGCCTGAACGCTACGGATGAAGGCATGGCGGTCATCGAGACCATTATCCGCCGCGAACTCGGTGGCTGGCTTATCGACTGAGCGGTTAAGAAGGCCTGAAACCACGGGTCAGGCGACGCCGATTCTCAGAAGGTCGTGGAGATGAACCAATCCCACGACCTTTTTGTCTTCGCAAACGACCAAGCTGGTAATGGCCTTTTTATTCAACATCGCCATTGCGGTGCTCGCCAGCGCCGAGGTGTCGATGCTGGCCGGGTTTCGGGTCATTATATCGACGGCAAAGAGGGTATTGAGCGGTCTGGTCAGGTTGCGGCGCAAGTCCCCGTCGGTGATGATTCCGGCAAGTTCACCGTCGCTGTCGGTGACGATTACGCAGCCGAACCGTTTATCTGAAATGGTTCGGACAGCCTCTTCCATAGGCGTTTCGGGTCGAGCCAGCGGAAGCGCATCGCCCGTATGCATGATTTCGGCCACATGTGTGAGGTTTGCGCCAAGCGACCCGCCAGGATGAAAGGTATGAAAATCGCTCGCGGAAAACCCGCGGCTTTCAAGCAAAGCGATTGCGAGAGCGTCGCCAATGGCAAGCTGCAGCAGGGTCGAGGTGGTTGGAGCCAGTCGGTTGGGACACGCCTCCTGCATTTTCGGAAGGATCAGGCCAATATCCGCTTCGCGCCCGAGGGCGGAGTTCGGATTGGAGGTAATTGCAATCAACGGGATCGAAAAGCGTTTGGCGTAGGCAAGCGTTCCCTTCAGCTCGATGGTTTCGCCGGACCAGGAAATCGCTAGCACGGTATCGGAGCGCGTGATCATGCCCAGATCGCCGTGATTTGCCTCGGCGGAATGCACGAAATAGGCGGGTGTCCCGGTCGATGCCAGGGTAGCTGCAATTTTGGCTCCTACATGCCCGCTTTTTCCGACACCAGTTACGATTACGCGCCCGTCTATGCCGTTTATCGTGCGGACGGCTTTGGTGAAGGCCTGGCCCAGGTCCGAATGAAGAGCATCCGGCATTGCCGCCAGTCCGCGCGACAAGGTATCGATCGTGCGCAAAGCAGAGGCGATATCTGAATTTCCGGCCAGATCCATTGCTTCTTTTTTCATCTCAGCCTCAAATTTTCCCGATGCTTCCTAACGCCAGGAACCGGCTTTGGAAAGGGCTGCGCGCCGGTCATCCGGGGCGGTATCCGTTTGCAACACTGAAATCTACCGGTCTACGTTCCGACGGTTTCCAGCAGTGTTTTGAGCTCTGCGCGCAATCCATCGGACAGATCAGGATGCGTTACGGCATAAGCGATATTGGCTTTCACGAAGCCTTCTTTCGAACCGCAATCGAAAGTACGGCCGCGGAAAGTGAAACCGTACATGTCCTGTTCTTTCGCAAGTGTCAGCATCGCATCCGTCAACTGGATCTCTCCTCCAGCTCCCGGTTCCTGCTTGGCCAATAACCCGAAAATCTCCGGCTGCAAAATATAGCGTCCGTTGATGAAGAGATTCGAAGGTGCGGTGCCGGAATCCGGTTTTTCAACCATACCGGTAATTCGGAAGCCGCCCTCTACGCCCTCGCCTTTTTCGACGATGCCATATTTGTGCGTTTGTTCCCAGTCGACCTCTTCGGTAGATACGACGTTACCGCCATTCTTGTTGTAAACCGCCATCATCTGGCTAAGGCATCCGACCTTGTCCTGCATGATCATGTCCGGAAGGAGCAGTGCAAACGGTTCGTTGCCGACGATTTCGCGAGCGCACCAGACAGCATGTCCCAAACCGAGAGGTGCCTGCTGGCGGGTAAAGCTGGTCTGGCCTGCCTCCGGCAGCGCCTTGGCGAGGATTTCCATTCCTTCGGTTTTGCCACGCTCTTTGAGTGTATGTTCGAGTTCGAACTGGATATCGAAATGATCCTCGATGGCGCCCTTGTTGCGGCCAGTTACAAAGACGAGATGCTCAATCCCCGCTTCACGCGCCTCATCGACCACATATTGAATGACCGGACGGTCGACGACAGTAAGCATTTCCTTTGGAACGGCCTTGGTCGCGGGAAGGAAACGGGTCCCCAATCCTGCGACCGGAAACACTGCTTTGCGGACGGGTCTGATTTCCTTGTTCGATGTCATATTTTCCTGATTATCCTTTTTCTGGTTGAGATCAACATATCCAAATAGATCAAATGCCGCTGAATTCTTTCATCTCGCGCTAATGCAAGAGGAATAATCTTCGCCTTACGTTATCAATCCTGCCAAAAGGCGTCTCATTATGACAATTCTGGTCACGGGCGGTGCTGGCTACATTGGCAGCCATATGGTTTGGGAACTTCTTGATCATGGTGAGAAATTAGTCGTTATCGATAATTTGACAACCGATTTCGAATGGGCCGTGCCGGATAGGGCGAAACTGGTGATGGGAAATATCGGCGACAAAAAGCTCGTTCGCCGGCTCATAGAGGAAAACGAGATCGAGGCCTCATCCACTTTGCGGGTCCGGTTGCTGTCCCGGAATCCATCGAGAAGCCACTGAAATATTATGAAAACAACACTTGCAACTCCCGCAGACTGCTTGAGGTGATCACAAATCCGGGATCGACAAGTTCATTTTCTCATATACCGCCGCAGTCTATGGCGAGCCGCTTACCACCGGCACCATCCGTGAAGATGCCATCCTAAATCCCATGTCGCCCTATGGTCCTGCAACCTGGTGACGAAAATCATGGTTCGCGATATGGTGCTCGCAAGCGATTTGCGATTCGTGATGCTTCGTTATTTCAATGTTGCGGGTTGCGATCCGTCGTTGCGCACAGGCCAGTCGCCGGCAGGCGCGACGAATCTGATCAAAGTGGTGTGTGAAGCTGCTATCTGGAAATGT
>JAHEHW010000161.1:0-2689 GCA_024639745.1 Salaquimonas sp.
CCGGTCAACGACTTCATCCGCAAACTGTTCAAAACGCGCTTGCTGGGCAATGTCCTCGGAACGATATACGAGTGCAGCCGTGAACAACCCTAAGGCAAGGGTGAACAGAAATGCCAAAAATGGCAGATTGCGCTGAAACAAACCGGGGTCCAATCATCTTGAATTTCAGCAAGTATCGAACTTTCGGTTTGTCTTTAACCGATTTCCGACCGCTTTACATTTCAAAATGACAGGACGGCACCATTCAATCCAAAAACTGACACGGATCGGTATGGCAAATTTGCACAGCTGAAGTCCAACTCAGGCCGGAACCGCGGAATCCTCGTTGAAGAACAGCGCCTGTGAAATGAGCGCCTTTACCATATCGGTGTCGAAAGGCTTGGTAACAAGAAAAGTTGGCTCGGGTCTTTCCCCGGTGAGCAGACGCTCGGGAAAAGCCGTAATGAAGATGACCGGAATATTCGCACTGCTAAGAATCTCGTTTACGGCGTCGATACCGGAACTGCCATCGGCCAACTGAATATCGGCAAGCACCATTTTTGGCGAAGTTTTGCCGAACAGTTCGACGGCTTCATCTTTCGTCCTGGCAATGCCGGTCACTTTGTGGCCCAGCTCGGTCACCATATGCTCGATATCCATCGCGATGAGAGGTTCATCCTCAATAATGAGAATGTCGGTGGCAACTTGCCGCGCGATTTCCTTACTTGCCTTGTCCAACAGTACAGACACGCTCTCTTCGCTGGAGGACATGACTTCGGCAGCCTCTTCCGGCGAAAAACCCTCCACGGACACAAGGACAAAGGCCTGGCGGGCCTGTGGTGAAACCGCATTCAGATTTTGGGCAGCACGCTTCTCCCAGGCGAAGGGGGAGTCGATGACATCAACGTCGATATTCGAACTGTTGAACACTTCAGTGAAAAGTTTGTAAATCGCTACGCGATCCGAAGAAGCATCCGGAAAACTTGAAACGTCTGCAATTAGCGCTTCGAGGATTGCAGCGACGTAAGCGTCGCCAGAACTTTGTGAGCCCGTGATCGCACGCGCATATCGGCGCAGCAACGGCAAATGTGCTGCTATCCGTTCAGATAAGGTCGCCATTCATTACTCCCTGTCCAATATGGACTTATGCATAAATGATTTTCATAACGGTTTGTTCCCGAAATTTGGAACTTTTTTAAAGACCAAACGTTTCTGCACCGAGCCGACCCTGTTATAAAGACTGTGGGTGATGAATTTTCCTAACCTGTTATTGGGCCATGAAGAACAAGAAAAATGTTCAAGCCGAAATATCTCGCCGTCTGAAAGCATTTTATGATTCGGTCCAGCAAGAGGAAATCCCTGAGCGCTTTCTCGACCTGCTGGAGAAGTTGGACCATGCCGAAATGAAGGCTGGCCAACCGACTGGAAAATCCGAATGACGGATGACACAGGCGCAACGCCGTTCAATTTCAAACGGGAAATGCTGGCAACGCTTCCGAACCTGAGGGCCTTTGCTGTTTCGTTGACGAACAACAGGCACAGCGCTGACGACCTGGTACAGGATACCATTATGAAAGCGTGGGCACGTCAGGAAACCTTTTCTCCGGGAACGAATATGAAAGCATGGCTATTCACGATCCTCCGCAATGAATTTTATAGCCAGATGCGAAAACGAGGTCGTGAAATTGCCGACGCGGAAGGAAGACTTACCGAGCAAATGGCAACGCACCCGGAGCAGTACGGATCCATGGATATGGCGGATTTCCGCAGCGCCTTGGATAAACTGCCTGAAGACCAGCGTGAAGCGATTGTCCTCGTAGGCGCCTCCGGGTTTTCTTATGAAGAGGCCGCAGAGATCAGTGGCTGCGCTGTCGGGACGATAAAAAGTCGGGTGAGTCGCGCGCGCTCCGCCCTCCAAGATCTCCTTGCAGTCGATAATTACACAGAGTTCGGTCCCGACAGGGATTCCGCGAAAGTAACGACCAAGGCCTTTGTCAGATAGATATTATCTAAATCGGTTTCTGACGCCAATTTCGGCAATGCGGATTGACCAATCGTCAATCATGTCGCAATTTCCAAGCTTGGAACAGTTTTTCTGCGGATGCGTTGGTCGGCAAAGCCAGCGCACGGAGGAACTATATCCCCTTCGACGGAGAAGATGAGATAGCGCCAAGAACAAGATGCTCAGAATGCTCTTTGCGTGCATTTCCGCATTTTCGTAAATTCTCTGCCGAGCAGGAAGATTTCGTTTCACGCTTCAAAACCGGAGAATTGACGGTCGACAAGGGCGGGGCGATCCTTGTTGAAGGTTCTCATAACGCGCATCTTTATACGATGCTTTCCGGGCTAGCCTTCCGCTTCAAGATAATTGAAGACGGGAGGCGGCAGATTTTGAACTATATCTTCCCAGGCGATCTGATCGGGCTACAGGGCAGTCTGACCGGCGAGATGCAGCACAGCATCGAAACGTTGAAGCCAAGCGTCTTGTGTGTCTTCGAGAGAAACCGGATTGATGAGATTTTCGTCAAACATCCGAAACTTGCCTACGATATTACATGGCTGGCGGCACGCGAGGAACGCATGCTGGAGGAGCATCTGTTGAGTATCGGACGTCGAACAGCATTAGAGCGCACCGCCTATGTTTTATCCTTTCTTGCGTCGCGATCGATCGAAGCCGGAATGGATCAGACCGATGAGGTATCCCTCCCCT
>JAHEHW010000161.1:2789-5271 GCA_024639745.1 Salaquimonas sp.
GAGCATCTGTTGAGTATCGGACGTCGAACAGCATTAGAGCGCACCGCCTATGTTTTATCCTTTCTTGCGTCGCGATCGATCGAAGCCGGAATGGATCAGACCGATGAGGTATCCCTCCCCTTGACCCAACAGCATTTGGCTGACACGCTCGGTCTTTCGATCGTGCACACTAACAAAACGCTCAAGAAATTATCCGATCGCGAACTCATCAAATGGGGTGAGCGCTCCTGCACCATCAATGATGTTGAAGCGCTGGCAAGAATTGCGAACTGGCAGGTTGGACAAACCGAAGACCGGCCATTTATCTGAAATGTTTGTATTCGTGTTTTCACCGCCGGTAACGAATTATCCGATAGGCGCCCGGGCCTCCGCATGATTAATTTTCCTCAAGTAAGCAACAAATTGACGACACTCTGGACCGTTCCTTCAGCTATAGCCTTGGGCATCGGTCTATCAGCTTTCGCGCTTGTCTATCTTGATCGCCTCTTGGACCCGCTTTCGGTCATTGTGGTAACGGATATCTTCACGGCGCCTACTGCACGGGGAATGTTGAGCATCATAGCCGGCGGCGCCATGACAGCATTGAGTCTCGCTTACTCTCTGGTGCTCGTCGTATTCACGCTGGCCGCTGCCAATATTGGCCCGCGGCTACTGAAGCGCTTTACGACAGATCCGGTAAACCAGGTAACCGCCGGCCTGCTTGGTGGCACCTTTCTCTATTGTGTCGTCGTACTTCTGTTCGTGACCCCTGAGGATGTTCCTCAAACGGCCGTGTTCGGTAGCGGATTACTCGGCTTGATAATGGTCATGCAACTGATCTATTTCGTCCGTGAAGTTTCCAGAAACGTAACGATCGATGATGAAATCGCAGCCATTTCGCAGCAACTGGCGTCCGCTTTGGCCAAGCGATATGAAACGCCCGACAATAAGGAAGACGAAGAAGATTTTTCAAAAACCCTGGATCATGAGCACGAGACTCGAGAAGCCGGCTATATAGGCCATATAGACGAAGATCTGATTATCAAAACAGCCGCCGACAACGAATGCGTCGTAAGACTGGAAAAATCCTCGGGCGGTTTTCTCGTAAAGGGTGAAATCCTTTTCTCGACAAGTCGCACCATCGATGAAGATACAGCATCGCAAATCTACGATGCGATCACTCTGGAACCCTCGCGATCGACGGACAGCGAAATCGAATTCTCAACCAATCTTCTGGTGGAAATAGCGCTTCGGGCATTATCGCCCGGCGTAAATGATACCTTTACCGCTCTGGCGTGCGTCGACAGCTTTTCCAACGCTTTTGCAAAGATCGCCGACGCACAAACGGCCCCCTCCATCAGTCATGACGAAGACGGAGAGGCGCGGCTGGTCATTCCTGACCTGTCGGTAATCCATCTGTTTTCTATGACCTTCAACCCACTTCGGCGGGCATCGAGAAACAATATCATGATGTACCAGGCGCTCGCCAAGGCGTACACGCGTTTCTTCATTATTGGGTCAAGACCGATACGTCGCCTCGCGAAAAACCATACCGAACTTCTGATGCAGCAATTGGACCAAGAACCACTGCTTGATATTGATAAGGAAAGCGTCACGGACTTGTTGATCACGCCGCTGCGCAAGGGCACAGACTGAATTCCGGCCCTTGATGGCTACGCTTTAAAGTGTAGCCGCGTTTTTCTCGTCAGCATCGGCAACATCCGTAGCATGCAATTTTTCGAGCGCTATATCGATCAACTGAAGGTTGTCTTCGAAGCCGTCGGACCCCGCCATCGAGCTTTCGGTCGCTGCTCGCTGTTGCGCGCGCAGATCCGTTCTCAATTCCTCAAGCAAGCGAATCTTGTTCTTCGCTATTTGGTCACGTGTTAGAATATTTCTAACCTGTTCTTGGATTTCACGATCCATTTTCAACGCTCCTGAATTGTCGGTAAATAGAGATCACTGGCTATTGATGGCGGCGGCATCATCGTCCGTCTGCTCGCCGTATACTTCGAGCCCGACCCACGCAATGAGCGCAAGCACGATAGAGACAGCCAGTACTTTAGACACGACACCTGGGGAAATACCCGTCTTCGCGTTCTCTTCGGATATCTATTTTTCATCTTCCACGTTACTGCCTCCGTAACATTGGTTTGCCTATAGCAACGCGTCAGATTTCGATGAGTTCCAAGATTTGACTGAAAATGCGCCAGTCATCCGCCTCGGATGCGCGGCATCAGACCCCTAAATACCGCGAAACGATCTCGCGATTCAAACCGGCAGGCTGACCTGACCAGCGAACGCTTCCTTTTTCGATAACGACGCATTGGTCTGAAATCGCAAGAAGGTCTTTGAGCGATTTATCGACTATAAGCGTGGTAAGGCCGGTTTCCTTCAGATCACGAATGGCTTGCCAGATTTCTGAACGGACAACCGGAGCGAGGCCTTCTGTTGCCTCATCGAGAATGAGGAATTGCGGATTGGTCATTAACGCCCTGCCAAT
>JAHEHW010000162.1 GCA_024639745.1 Salaquimonas sp.
AGATCGCCTTTCAGAAGCGTAATCCCGGCGCTTTCAAGCGCAACATCGGCACCAGTGCCCATCGCAATCCCAACATCGGCTGCTGCGAGCGCGGGCGCATCGTTGACGCCGTCCCCCGCCATGGCAACTTTTCTTCCCTTGTTGCGCAAGTCTTCCACCAGCGCCTGTTTGTCTTCGGGAAGAACACCGGCCCTCACCTCATCGATGCCAAGTTCACGCGAAACGGCAGAGGCCGTGCGCTCATTGTCCCCGGTTGCCATAATGATCGTAATTCCCTCACCATGAAGCGCATCGATCGCCGCCTTGGCATTTGCCTTGATCTTGTCGGCGACGGCCACAATCCCGGCGGGCTTTCCATCGACAGAGAGCAACATTGCCGTCTTTCCCGCTTCCTGTAGGCGGGTCATGGCGTCTTCCAGCGTCGCGATTTCAATACCTTCGGCATGCATCAGGGCGGCATTGCCGAGCGCAAGATTGCACTTTCCAGCCTTGCCAGTCACGCCCTTACCGGTAACGGCATCGAAGTCGGAAACCGTTTCTGGCGTTATGCCCCGCGCCTCCGCCCCGGCGAGAATAGCCTCGGCAAGCGGATGCTCCGACCCTTTCTCGAGGGTCGCCGCCAATTTCAGAACGGTTTCCTCATCGAACCCTCCTGCGGCGACTACGTCTGACAGGCTGGGCTTGCCCTCGGTAAGCGTACCCGTCTTGTCGACGATCAGGGTATCGACCGCCGCCATCCGCTCCATCGCCGCAGCTTCCCGGATCAGTACCCCGGCCTGCGCTCCACGCCCTGTAGCCGTCATCACCGACATCGGCGTGGCAAGCCCAAGAGCGCAAGGACAAGCGATAATCAGTACCGAGACTGCTGCAACAATGGCATAGATGAGCGCCGGCTCCGGCCCGAACAGGCTCCAGCCGATAAAGGCCAGAACAGCAACCAGCACAACCGTCGGAACGAACCAGGCCGCCACCTTGTCCGCAAGATTCTGGATCGGTGCACGGCTCCGTTGCGCTGACGCGACCATGGCGACAATCTGCGACAGCACCGTATCGTCGCCGACCTTTTCGGCCCGCATGACGAAACTGCCTGTCTTGTTCAGTGTTCCGCCGGTTACAGGATCGCCCTCCTGTTTTTCAACCGGAACCGGCTCACCGGTGATCATGCTCTCATCCACCGAACTCGATCCCTCGAGCACCTTACCGTCGAGCGGGACGCTTTCACCGGGACGAACACGAAGCATATCGCCGGCAAGGATGTTTTCGAGCGGAGCATCATATTCGCTCCCGTCATCATTGATCCGACGCGCTGTTTTTGGCGACAGGTCGAGCAGCGCCTTGATCGCATCACCGGTTCGCTCCCGCGCCCGCAATTCGAGCACTTGCCCGAGAAACACCAACGCGATGATCACGACCGATGCTTCGAAATAGACCGGCACATGTCCGCTTTCCATCCGGAAGCTTGGCGGGAAAACCTGCGGCAGCAGGGTCGCAACAACGCTGTAGCCATAGGCGGCCCCGACGCCGAGCATGATCAGCGTCCACATGTTGAAATTCATTGTCTTAATGGATGTCCATCCGCGATGGAAAAACGGCCTTGCGGCCCAGAGCACGACGGGCGATGCCAGCAGGAATTCGAGATAAACCGACAGGGTCTCGCCAATCCATTGTCGAATCGGGAGCCCCACCATCGGCCCCATTGTTAGGAGAAGCAGCGGGACGGCCGCCACAACGCTGACCCAGAAGCGTCTCGTGAAATCGATCAGTTCATGGTTCGGACCGTCCGAAACACCATCCATCGGCTCCAGGCCCATCCCACAAATCGGGCATGTGCCAGGGCCGTCCTGCACGATCTCGGGGTCCATCGGACAGGTATATTTCGTATTCTTGGGCGCAGCCTTCTTCTTCAGCTTGTTCTTGCCCGAGAGATAAAAGATCGGGTCCGCCTCGAACCGGTCATGACATTTTGGATTGCAGAAATGGTATTCCTCTCCCTTGTAGGTCAGGGAAGGTTTGCCGGCATTCAGCTTGACCGTCATCCCGCAAACCGGATCGGCCGCTGTTTGAGCGTCTTCTGCATTTAAGGCCTGTACTTTTTCCGCCGTGGCCATGGGATAGCTGCCTTTCGACCTTGATATGGTGAGGCAGAGATAGTCCTTCCAGTCACTGGAAGGTCAAGACACTTTTCGGTCACGTAGAAATTCAATCAGGCGCGGCAGATAATCGTGTCCGTGGCCATCAACGAGTTGCTCGTTCAAAACCGCAAAAACGCCTTCGGCTCCAACCCGCTCTCCGCCGGCAGAAGCGGCCATCTGAAGATAATAACCGATATCCTTTTGCGCGTTTGCGATCGAAAATTGCAGAGCGGATGGATCCCCATCGAGAATCTGCGGCTTGAACCGGTCGAATACGACGCCCTTGCCCGCCCCGGTTTCAAGCACAGTGGCAAGAACAACTGAGTCCACATCCATCTTTGCCGCAAGCGCCGCAGCTTCGGAAAGGACGACGGAAAAGCCGAGCGACACGTAATTGTGCAAAAGCTTCATGGCATGCCCCGTCCCCACGGGACCGGTATGCGTGATGTTTTCCGCGAAACAGGCAAGCAGCGGGCGCACCATATCGAATTGCTCGCGGTCTCCGCCAACCAGCAGGTTTAACCTGCCCTCCATCGCTTCCTTGGGCGTGCGGGTCATCGGCGCATCGATGAATCCGACCCCTTTCGCAGCAGCCAGGTCCGCCATTGATCGGCTTGTCTCCGGCAGAGAGGTAGAGCAGTCGACAATCAGGCCGCCTTTTCGGATGCCGGCGAGAATACCGTCACGACGTGTCAGCACTTCTTCAACCTGCGGAGCACCGGTCAAAACAAGAAGAATGATATCGCAGGACCCCGCCAGCTCTTCGCCACTATCGAAAGCGCTGGCACCCATGGCAAGCAACTCGCCCACCGGTTGATTGCCGCAATGAGAGAGAAAGCTCAACGGCCATCCCGCCTTAGCAAGATTGGTCGCAATGCCAATGCCCATATGCCCGACACCGGCTATACCGATCATTTTCCCCTCGATCGAATCCATTGGAATCTCCATTCAATCAATCGCTTGCGACAATAATCGGAATCAGTTTGCAAGCTCTTCGATAGCTTCCCGCAACCCCGACGGCAGTTCATCTTGAACCTTCTGCCAGCGCTCGGCAATGACCTGATAGTCTTCGATACGGGTACAAGTGAGACCGGACAACAAGAGCGCCTTCCGCTTGGCGGATGGCAGAGCGGCGATGGCCTCGTCGACACTCTCGGCGATCGACGCTCGCCGGGGCGCCCATTCCTTCCCGGTAACATAGGGCTGGCCCGGAGTCGGTTCGGATCGGGCAATCACCCGAACCTCATTCGCCTCGGGCAAATACCGTTTTGCGATCTCAAAGCTTACGGCATCTATTGCAGCGATATCCGCACGGCCCGAGGCAACCGCGCAAATCGATTCCCGGTGAGAGCCGCTGCAAATGGCTTCATCCCAATCGCCGGGTCGCCGACCTGCGTTCATGAATGTCGAGTGGAAGGCCGCGAAACCGGACTGGGAAAGTAAGCCGTTATAAGCGTAGCGCCGCAGCTTGAACTGCTCCAGGCTTTCCGCCTCGGCAGCGACATGCACCACAAAGACACTATGATAACTGCCCGCTTCCCCTTCGATATCATAGGCAGGTGTTCCCACGAGAGAAACCTGCCCGCCAAGGCGCACAATCAACGGCAAGCCGCAGGTCTGCCCCAGCAAAAGCATTGGATTGCGCCACACATCCCACGGTTCGCCTTCACAAGTCAGGATTGAGGGCTTTTCAAGCCCCCGTTCTGCCAGACTTTCTGAAAGAAGCGAGAGAAAGGCCTGCGTATCCGACCGAATCTCGGGCCAATCATACATTGGCAGGCAGACAATTGCGCTCGTCACGATCAGCGGCCGCGCCTGCACGGTCGCTCCAGCGGATAGGGAACAGGCTCTTTCTGCTTAAAGAAAAAGCGTCGGAAGACCTCGCCATAAGAGGCAAGGCGATAGCCCTCATTCATACGCAGAAAGCGCTCACGATTGCGCTCATAGAGTTCCGGCAGTCGGTACCAGGCAACCTTCGGGTGGGTATGATGAACCGCATGGAGGCTGTTATTGAGAAACAAAAAGGAAAACAGGCCTCTGGCTTCAATGATCACACTGCGCCCTCTCGCTTTTTCGTGTGCCTGTTGTTCAAGAAAGGTCCGCACCATCAACAGCGACATGCCCAGATAGGCGGCAACCAGATACATCCACACGGATATCGTGACGAAAAAGCCGAGCAAAATCACGAGCAGCATCAGCGTCGCGAAATGCACCAGCCATTTCCAGGCAATGTGTTGTTGCCCTGCCCCGATGCGTTTCAAATCCCAAAGCACGAAACCCGTCATCCCGATCACCGGCCCGATCAGCATCCTGCCGGCGAGCGTATTGTTGAAGTTGAAAGACGCTTCGAGAAGCGTCCGCGTTTCTCCCAGTCCGAACGCATCTGGTACCAGCTTTCAGGATCGTCATAAGGGTCGCAAAGCTGCGTATCCCTGTGATGTTCCAGATGAGTGTCCCGAAACCTCAGATAAGGCACGATAACGCCAAAGGGCACACTGCCCAGCATGTCGTTGAAAATCCGGCGCCTGAACGGATGACCGTGCAACAATTCGTGCTGTAGTGACGAAAACAGCGTCAATAGCGGAGCCAGGAGAAGCATGATTATCCATTGCGGCAGCGCATGCGCTCCCAGAACAAGGTAACCCCAAAGGCCGTACACTAGCGCCAATAACACCAGCGTACGCCAATCCCATTCATCCATGAAAATACGATCGATCGCGCCCGAGCGCGGCATTTTCAGCCCTCCCCATGACTGTCGAAATCCTTCAGGGAGGAAAATATCAATCCAGCGGTTGCGGACAATGTGAGACTTCACAAGATAAAATGAAAATCATAACAGCAATGATGCATAAAGTTACAAAACAAGAAAAATGTAGTGGATACACATTGTAATGCCAACACGACCCTGGTTACTGACAAACGCGATGTCGCCGAGATTTTTCGCGAGCGCATGCGCACACTGATAGAGCAACGCCGCGAAAACCTATCGAGTTTTGCGAAATCCGTGGGCATAGATCGATCAGCCCTCAGTCAGTTCATGGCCGACAATCCCACGCGTCTACCACGAACGGAAACCTTGCACGTTATTGCCCTCACATGCGGTGTCTCGCTCGACTGGCTTCTTGGACTCGT
>JAHEHW010000163.1 GCA_024639745.1 Salaquimonas sp.
ATCATCGAGCGAGACCCATCGCGTGGCTGCGACTTCGGCAGGGTTCGGCCGAACCTCAAGACTTGCGCTATCTGCCTCTGCGGTAAACACGGTGACCCGCTCATGCTCGGTCAGGCCGCCGCCCACATCGGCTTTGTAGTCGAGCGTTATGCGCTCGATCAGATCGATTGAGACGCCGAGCTCTTCTGCAAGGCGCCGCACTGCACAATCCACGATGCTCTCGCCCCAGTGAGGATGCGTGCAGCAGGTATTGGCCCATTTGCCAGGGCAATGATATTTGTCATGGGCACGTTGCTGGATCAGCAACCGGTCGCCGTCGGTAATGAAAACCGAAATTGCGAGATGAAGCTGGGCAATCTCGTGGGCATGAAGCTTTTCGATCGGGAACAAAGAACCGTCCTCGTCAACCGCCGGAATCATGATCGCCTGATCGTCCTGCCCTGTATCCGTCGTGCCTGCCTGATGGTTCATTAGAATTTGTTTCCGGAATTTTCCGATTGCTTGGATTAACTACGCATTTTAATCTTTCCGCTCTCGTTCAGATAAGTCTACACCCTTATCGCCACACGGGCCAGTTCGACCGGGCACCAAGAGGTGCCTTTGCTCATAGAACCCCAAAGGAAAACGTCTCTCCGGATCAGGCGACGTTCCTTGCCAGCGCGCATTGCGACCACAGCGCGTTGATCGAACGTGCCAGATGCCCAACATCTCCATCCGTGTGAAGCGGCGTCGGCGTGATGCGGAGCCGCTCGGTGCCAACAGGGACTGTCGGGTAGTTGATCGGCTGAACATAGATGTTGTGATGTTCCATCAGGACATCCGAAATCCATTTGCACTTGGCGGCATTCCCTACCATCACCGGGACGATATGGCTCGGATTGTCCATATGCGGGATGCCATAGCCATCCAGGGCAGCACGAACTTTCGCGACCGCTTCCTTGTGTAAAGTCCGTTCGCGGGCGCTCTGCTTCAAATGCTGGATCGAGGCAACGGCTCCGGCTGCAAGTGCCGGCGGCAATGCAGTGGTGAAAATAAAGCCGGATGAAAAGGAACGGACGAAATCGATCAGCGTCGCCGAACCGGTGATATAACCACCCATGACGCCATAGGCCTTGCCGAGAGTGCCCTCGATAACCGTCAGCCGGTCCATCAGGCCATCTCTCTCTGCGATGCCACCACCGCGGGGACCATACATGCCAACCGCATGCACTTCATCGAGATAGGTGATGGCTCCATACTTGTCGGCAACATCGCAAATCGCTTCGATCGGGCCGATGTCGCCATCCATGGAATAGACGGATTCGAACGCAACCATTTTCGGCGCATCAGGGTCATCTAATGCCATCAAGCGGTCTAGGTCTTCCGGATCGTTATGCTTGAAGAGCCGCTTCTCGCATCGCGAATGCCTGATACCTTCGATCATCGAGGCGTGGTTCAGGCTGTCTGAATAGACGATCATCCCGGGAATCTTCGCCGCAAGCGTACCGAGCGCCGCCCAGTTTGAAACATAGCCGGAGGTGAAGATCAGCGCGGACTCTTTGCAATGAAGATCGGCAAGTTCCTTTTCCAGCAAAACATGACCATGATTTGTGCCGGAAATATTACGCGTTCCGCCTGCCCCCGCGCCGCATTGGTCGATTGCCGCTTTCATCGCATCGGTGACAATTTCATTCTGCCCCATGCCCAGATAGTCGTTGGAACACCACACCGTGACATCGCGCGTGGTACCATCAGGTGCGTAGAAGGTGGCGGTCGGGAACTTCTTCCGTTGACGTTCGATTTCGGCAAAAACACGATAATTGCCCGCGTCGTGCAAACCGCCGAGCGCATCCTCCATGTAAGTGTTGATATCCATATTTCCCTCCGTCACTCTGCGCTCAAACTGCCTTAAACTCATTCCGCACCATGGCGGCTTCTCTTAGGATCCGGACCCGTCCCCGCAACCGGTGCGCAAGCACCGATGGTTGCGGATAGTCCATGTGAAACATTCGCTGCATCAGCGTCGATCGAACGGCCGTATTCAGCCGATTTTTCCGGCATCGCCCAGGACCACAATGCGCGGTCCGAGACCGGCAGGACCAGGACGAAATGCTCGATAATCGCGAGTGCCATGAAAGTGGCGAGCAAGAGATGGCCGACCACGACGAATTCATGGCTCGCCTGCCAGGCCCCGATTACGAGCGCAACCATAACGGCGGCTGCGGCGCCAATGGCGACCGGGAAGAAATAGCTGGTCTTCCCGGTGTTGAAATAGGTTTTGAGATAATCCATGCGTTCCGGCATCATCTCGCTGATGGCATTCGGCGCGCCAAGGAAGATATTGAGCTTCGCGCTGATCCGCATCACCCATAACAGGATGAACGTCCACATCCCGAAGCGATTTCCGGCGTCGTGCAGCAGCCAGACAATCCCGATAACGGTGATGAAGATGGCGAGTTCATGGGTGCTGACGGTTTCGAACGCTGCCTTGAACCGTTGCCAGCCCGTTAGCCCGGGCGGACAAGGCGCCCTGCGCGGCCCAGCCAGCAAGCCGGTCAGGAATGTTACCTCGTGAAAAGCCCAAATCAGCAGGGCTCCGAAAAACCCGGCATAGGACCCCATGGGGGTAAGCCATTCCCGGCTCTCAACCAGCAGCATCAGCCCGCCGGAGGCGAGCAGGCTCGCCCAGATCGCCGGCCCCATCTGATGCCAGTCGCCAGTCCCGTTTTCCCCGCGCCGAACGCCGATCAGAACGAGCCCGGTGGCAAGCCACCAGACGACGACTGCGATCGCCATTGCGGAGAGGGGATGATCGAGGCTCAAGCGCTTTTCCTTACCAGACCGGTTGCAGTCTGGAGGTTTCGGGGATTTCGTTCGACTTGGTCGGAATGAAATAGATCCTGACAAAGGTAGCGGCAGCAGCAGCGCTCCACAGTCCCTTGCGGATCTTACCGGTGATCCCGCCCTGCTCTGCCGCAGCAGCGATCTTCTGGTTGATCCGCTCGAGTTTCCGGAATCCTTCCCTAAGTTTCGGATTGTCTAGATCGAGCACGAGCGGGAAGCACTGTTTCGAAATCTCCGTCGTCGTGCGGAAGACCTGCATATCGTACTCTTCGATATCGACGCCCAACGCATTGTGGAAAGCCGGCCGCATGTGGTCGCGAACATACATGGTCGAAAACACCGCGAGCAGGAAGAACTTGATCCAGAGCTTGTTGCGCCCTTCGAGCAAGCGCTTGTCGGAGCGCATCAGAAGCGAGAACGCTTCGCCATGGCTGAACTCGTCATTGCACCACTCCTTGAACCACTTGAAAATCGGATGGAACCGCTGGTCCGGGTGCTTCTCCAGATGCCGGTAGATGGTGATGTAGCGGGCATACCCGATTTTCTCCGAGAGGTAGGTCGCATAGTAAATGAATTTCGGCTTGAAATAGGTGTACTTCTTTGCTTTCGCGAGAAAGCCCATATTCACACCAATGCCGAAATCCTTCAGCACATCATTGATGAAACCCGCATGCCGCGACTCGTCCCTGCTCATATAGCCGAACAGCTCGCATATTTCCTGGTTGTTACCGCGACGCTTCATCTCCTTGTAGAGAACGCAGCCCGAAAACTCCGAGGTCAGCGAACTGACGAGAAAGTCGATGAACTCGGCTCTCAGATCTTCCGGCAGATCCTCGATCTTGAAATCGTCCCACTGCTCGTTGCGCTTGAAATGCCCCTTGTTGGGATCACTGCGCATCTGGCGGATGAGCGCATCCCATTCCTCTCGGACGGGTTCGACATCCAGGCGATCCATCTCGTCGAAATCCGTGGTGTAAAAGCGCGGGCTGATCATCGTCGAAACCATCGCGCTTTTCGTCGTATCATTGACCGCATCGCGGCGTTCAGCCCTCTGACGGGCCAGTTCTTCTGTGCTCACATGTTTGTTCATGGTGCCGCCCTTTCGGTAAAGCTGAATTCACAAAGTTCCATGAATTCCAGATCGCCCGTCGCTTTCGTCCACGCCCGTTCGATCAGGCTCGCGCGTTTGATCGTCGCGCGGCGCTGGAATTCCTGCGTCTCGCCATAAGGAATGGAAATCGGGGCACCGTGAACAAGCACCTCATCGCCCGGATACACCACTTCGCCGCCATTGAAGCGGACATGGGCACCCAGCTGATCGAAGGTGTTATTGATCTCAACTGTGCAATCGACGTCTTCCTGATGGCGGAAAAAAACAGAAAACATGTTCATTCCTTTCCTCCTCCGTGATTGTTCAGAAATGTTGCGAAGGCCGCGGCATTGTCGCGCCCGAACGCATCGAGATAGAACCGTTCACCCGTCGCGGTATCTGACAGTGAGACGGCACCACCCGTCCACTCGATAACCCGGTAGGGCTGGTTCTGTGGAACACCTGAAACCAGGCGCATCCGTTTGAACGCGCGCAGCGAACCGCGCACGAAACCGCCTTGCGTACTCGTAAGGCTGGCAAGCATTTCACCGGAACCGGCATCGCTCACCGTGATCAGGCCGTTATCTTGTTCGAGAATGACCAGGTCACGCATGGCAACCGGCGTCCCGGTAGGCGTCTTGACAATACCGATGCCGGTAATCTGGCCGAACAGCGTCGCGCCGATTGCGAAGGCAAGAAGCAGGCCTGCGGCAACCAGAGGAATCTTCGGAAAGCGATTGGGAACGCTGCCCGCCCGCCGCTGAAAATAACCGAGTTGCGATACAGAACCCATTTCCGCCTCCTATTCCGCCGGAACCGCGACCGGTGCTACCGGACGCAACTTTCCGCCCTGTGCCGGCACACCCGCTTCCTTGCGGATCGGCTGTGACAGCGCCATTTCCTGCGCCAGGACATTCGCCACGTGCTCGACATTCATCAGTCCGATCATTGCCGGTTCGGTTCGCCTCAGGCGCCAGCCGCGCACATGCGGCCACTGCACCAGCCATGACAACCGGTGGTCGCCCTTGATCGAAAGCGCCAGCGATCCGCTGCCGTCTTTTTCTTTTTTCATGGCGGCCGACTCGATCTGGTTGAACGGCAGATTGAGCGTCATGGAGAGCGCAACACCGAACCGCATGACCACGCGCCGATTGGTGATCGTGTAAACCGTCGTTTTCTGAACGCCCCAGGCGAAGAATTCGAGCATGGCGACAACGACGGCCGCCAGCAGAACGAGGACTCCCGCCGAGAAGAAGATACCCCCCAGCGTATAACCGTCGTTCAGACCCGCAATAACCGCCCACAGCGCAAGAAGCAGGAAATAGAAACCTATCCAGCGGAC
>JAHEHW010000164.1 GCA_024639745.1 Salaquimonas sp.
CCCGATCACCAGACTGTCGTTTCCGGGGTCGAGGGCTCGAAGGATCAAGGGTGCGCCCCGATCCTTCCTGACATGACCGTTGCCGGCGATCATTACTGCCTTGCCGCTCTCATTTGCTCCCTCGAACATTGCCTCGGCGAGCGATCCGTCGCGGGCACGTTGAACGGGGATCATCCCTGTAAGGGCTGCTTTGGGCATCAGACCGCAATGGGATTCCTCAAGCTCGGTCAAAAGATCATCGCGCAAAGCAGCCGGCAACGCTTCGTCAAGACCCCATGCCGTTCTTTCCTGAGTCTCTAAAACCGAAGTTCCGTTTTGGCCGATCTCCATGACGAGATCGCGGTCAACACCGCCGGCAATAACAGACAGTTCGTTCTCGATGATTACGTCCATGATCGGCTGAAAGAGACTCCAGGCAGGCCAGCCGCGCTCTTCCCAGTTGACGGCATTACCAAATGTCTCGGCAGTTGCGGTGCTGCTGCTCAGGAAAGTATCGACTCGTCCCTGCATCGACCGCGGGATCATTTCGAAGATGACAGCGGGTTTCCCCCCGGTTCCTCCTGCAGCTCCAAGCCACTTCGCCTGGTTTTGATGATGCTGCGGATTGTCGTGGATTTCGCCGATCAGGATGTATTTTGCCTGCGCGATCAAGTCGCTCAAATCCTTATTTGTCAGTTCTTCACCTTCAGCGGTCCAGATCGTGCCGTTCAATGGATGCGCTGCCAGCCCATCCCACTGTGCGGTTGTCTGCTGGGCCTGGGTGCCTGCGGGCCAGATGGCCAGAAAAAGCGCCATTGCCAGCGCTTTCAGGGGGCGGTTTCCGGAGCAAATGCGATTCAATTCAAAGTCTTGCGACATCTGGTTTCCATTGCGATTCAAGTAACGGCGACAGTTGCATGCAAATGAGCTAGGCTCTAATCCTGTCGCTTCAATGGGCGAGGCGTTTCGTCTCGCATCGGGGATCTCACATGCGCGATCCGGTCATTCTGCGGCTCTCGCAATTTTCCATTCTCTCTTCCTGTTCGCTTGCCGTAGCTGAGAATGCGGTTTCGCAATCGGAGGCAATGGAGCGATACATACAGACAGGTTGGACCGTGCTTGCCGAGGCGAATGGCGATCTGAATGGTGATGATTTGGCTGATCATGCCGTCGTTATTGAGGCGCCGGAGAGTGTCGTCGAGCCGTCCAGTTCCTGTGATGGAAGCGACGATTACTCCGATGCGCCGGTCCGGCGTTTGATCGTCGAACTTGCTGAAGGGGAAGCGCCGGCCGTTCTGGTGCTGGATGATCCTCGTACGGTTCTAAGGTCCGATCAGGGCGGCGTCTTCGGCGATCCGTTTGAGGATGTGTCGATCGAAAACGGCGGCGTTACAGTGCGCCATTACAGAGGGTCGCGATGGCGCTGGGGTGACACGACGCGATTTCGCTTGGAAGACGGAGCATGGCTGATAACCGGTCGGACCGAGTTCCAGCACGACTCAATCTCTAACCAGTCGATCGAGTATGACTACAACGCGCTCTCCGGCAGGGTGAAGGTTTCGGTCGAAGAGAGCCCTGACCCCGTCATGGCGCCGGAAATGCCCGACTGCGTTCAATGCCGAATTGGCGATTCCTGCCCCAATGACTCGGGTTGCTATGCCGGAAGCAAGGCCATGAAAACGGGTGAGTATTGGTTTGACGCGGCAATAAAGAAACGGGTCCGGGTGGGCGAACTGCGTTGCTGGCTGGAGCAGCCCGGCTTTTATGGCCAGACCGGTTTTCAATCGCCCTGAGGGCAGCGTTACCCGCGAAGTCTTTGCCCCTCCGGATCGAATGGGGGTTTTGCCAGAATGATGGCGCGGTGCGGTTTGCCTAGAACAGCTATATCGAACTCTTCCCCGGCGACAGCATGGGCGGTTTTCACGAATCCCAGTGCGATGGATTTGCCGACGCTATGGCCATAAGCACCGGATGACACGCGACCTACCGGTTTGCCATCGCGCGAGAAAATCGGCTCGCCACCAGCGGCGTCTGCGGTTTCAGTCTCAATCTCGAAGGTGACCAGTTTCTCTCTTGGCTCTTTGTCTTTCAGGGCTTCATATGCGGCCTTGCCCATGAATTCCGGCTTGTCGAGCTTGATCAACCGATCAAGACCAACTTCCTTCGGCCAATATTCGGGCGAGTATTCCCGGCCCCAGGAGCCATAGCCTTTTTCAACCCGCAGCGAGAGGAGCGACCTGCTGCCGACCGGCGTAACGCCCAGGTCGGCACCGGCTTCCAGCAAGGCATCGTAGAGCGAAAGCTGATCGGCCTCATCGACATATACTTCCCATCCGAGATCACCGGTGAAGGATACGCGAAGCGCTACAGCATCTGCCCCCGCGATCTGAATCCGCTTTGAACGCATGAATTTCCAGGATTCATTGGAAAGGTCGGAATTGGTCAGCCGCTGCAGAAGTTCGCGGGATTTCGGACCTGCGATATTGCAGCCTGCCTTGGCGTTGGTCATGACATCGAAAGAGACCCCTTCGGGCAGCGGGATGCTGTCGAAGAAACGCTTGTGATAGCGCTCAGCCATGCCGGAGCCGACCATGTAATAGGCGTCGTCATCGAGCTTGGTAATCGTGAAGTCACCGGCAATGCCGCCACGCACGCCAAGCATAGGCGTCAGACAAGAGCGGCCAGTTTCCGTCGGAACCTTGTTGCCCACCAATTTTTCAAGCCATTCATGAGCACTAGGGCCGGTAATCGAATATTTTGCGAAGTTCGATACATCGATGATCCCGACATCATTGCGCAGCGCATTGCATTCGCGGGCGACCTCATGGAACCAGGGCTGTCTTTCGAAGCCGTAGGTCTCGCTCGCTTCACGATCCTTGCCCGCATACCAGAGCGGATGCTCCCAACCGAAATTGAGGCCGAAGACCGCGCCCAATTGTTTCTGGCGTTCGTAGGCGGGGCGGGTCTTTACCGGTCTGCCGGCTTCGCGCTCCTCATAGGGGAAATGGATCTTGAAGCGGTGCGAATAACAGTCGAGCGCCCGCGCCTTGACGAAGGATTTTGGCGTCCAGTCGATGCCGAAACGAGCAAGGTCCCAGGGGAACATGTCGAGTTCCGGCTCGCCCTGCACGATCCATTGCGCCAGCATCATGCCCAGGCCGCCGGACTGGGAGAAGCCGGGGATGATACCGTTGCAGCAATAGTAGTTCTTCAGTTCGGGAACCGGTCCAAACAGTGCGGCGGAGTCCGGTGACCAGATCATCGGTCCGTTGATCCCGCGTTTGAGGCCGGCATTGCCGAGGGCCGGCACGCGCTCGCAGGCACGCATGAAGTTTTCCTCGATGCGTTCCAGATCGTCGGGAAAGAGTTCATGGCCGAAATCCAGTGGAGTGCCATCCTCCGCCCAGAATCTTCCGTCCTTCTCGTAGGCGCCGATGAGCAGGCCCTTGCCTTCCTGGCGCATGTAATATTCTCCATCGCGGTCCGCGACGGAGGGCAAACGGCGATCGAGCGCGGCGATTTCGGGCATGGTCTCGGTCACAAAATACTGATGCTCCATGGTCATCAGCGGCAGTTCGAAACCGGCCAGTTTGGCGACTTCGCGTCCCCATAGACCCGCAGCGTTGACGACGACGTCTGCATGGATGTTTCCCTTCGGCGTTTCCACCGTCCACTTACCGTCAGGCTTCTGGGTGGTTGCCGTTACAGGGCAGAATCGCTCGATACGGACACCGCGCTGGCGCGCCCCCTGAGCGTAGGCGTTGGTAACGCCGGACGGGTCGACATTTCCGCCGTCCTTTTCAAACATGATGCAGCGAATGCCGTCGAAATTGACGAGCGGGTGCATTTCCTCCGCTTCGGCGCGCGACAATTCGTAGAAATCCACCCCGAAATATTTCGCCTTTGCGGCCTGTATGCGGAGCTGATGTTCACGATCCGTGGTCTGGGCCAGATAAAGCGAGCCGGGCTGGAATACCCCGCAACTTTGGCCGGTTTCCGCTTCCAACTCCTTGTAAAGCCGCATGGTGTAATATTGCAGCTTCGATATGTTGTTGTTGTCATGCAAGCCGTGAAGGTTTGCCGCCGCGTGCCAGGTGGAGCCGGATGTCAGCTCGTCGCGTTCCAGCAATATGCAATCGGTCCAACCGAGCTTTGCGAGATGGTAAAGGATGGAACAGCCAACCAGTCCGCCGCCAATGACGACAGCGCGGGCATGCGAGGGAAGGGGGGTGCTCATTTTGCTCTCCGGCCAGACCTGCCCAAGCTCGATCGTTCTGACCGCTGGGCTCAAGGACGATGTGTGAGGCGCGATTCCCCGTCTATTAATAAAAGCGACATTTGATGTAGGAATCTGGTCAGATTCGATCGCTTTTCATTCGTCCGCCCCGAAGCTTTCTATACCTTCTCGGCCAGTTGACGAATGAAATCCCCCCGGTCGGGGTCGATTTTCGCCATGCGGACCAGCGTATCGAAGTGCCTCGCCAATTGTTTGACATGCTCCACCGAATTTACGACGAGATAGAGGTCGCCGAGATAGATTGCCGCCACTTTGGGCCCGAAGACGGTATATGGCGCTACCCGCCGGTCGCGCTGGTCAAAGAGAAACAGACGGAATGTGGGGTACATTTCATAGATCAGATGGGCCATGTGATGAAGCTGCCCCGTCGGTCTGCTGCGGACAAATCCGCCCACATGCCTTCTCCTAAGGCGAAGCCCTCGATGCGCTGAACCGGCATGCGGACTTCCATGTCCGTTTCCGGTCGCCTGGAATAGGTCAACTGCTCGTGTACATCACGTTCCTTCATCGCCAGCTCATCTTTTGTGTAGCTGTCGAATTCAACGCGGTTTACCGCTTCCGTACGAAGCAGGTCAGGCAGGCTTGCCGGCACATATCTGATTTTGTAACCGGTCGCCTCCTGGTGCCACCGATTAAGTAGGTTCTGACCGCTGACCCGGTCGGTTTGCTGCAGTTCAAGCATTGGAACCGCCTGTCCGTCGGCTTCCTGTTGGATTGATACGAGTCCAAGAAGCCAGTCGAGCGAGACACCGCATGTGCGGGCAATCATGTGCAAGGTTTCTGTTCGTGGCAGCCGCGTGGAATTCTCGGCCATGAACTGACTGAGGGCTGATCGATCTATGCCCACGGATTTCGCAAAACTCGATAGGTTTTCGCGGCGTTGCTCTATCAGTGTGCGCATGCGCTCGCGAAAAATCTCGGCGACA
>JAHEHW010000165.1 GCA_024639745.1 Salaquimonas sp.
GATTATCCGAATGGAACTGGCGGACGATGCCGGTTCGTCTTCTTGAAGAAGGAATTCATAATGGCTTACGAAGATCCCGAAAACACGATCGTCATGGAAACGACAAAAGGCCCGGTGGTGATAAAGCTGCGGCCGGATCTGGCGCCCAACCACGTTGCGCGGATCAAGGAGCTTGCCTCGGAAGGATTTTACGACGGTATCGTCTTTCACCGTGTGATCGACGGCTTCATGGCACAGGTAGGTTGCCCGCACGGCACCGGGACAGGCGGTTCAGACAAGCCGAATCTGAAGCAGGAATTCAACGATGCGCCGCATAAACGCGGTATCTGCTCGATGGCGCGGGCGCAAAACCCGGACAGTGCGAACTCACAGTTCTTCATCTGCTTCGATGATGCTCCCTTCCTCGACCGGCAGTACACGGTCTGGGGCGAAGTGATCGAAGGTATGGAGAATATCGATCAGATCAAGCGCGGCGAACCGGTTCAAAATCCCGATTCGATCGTTTCCATGCGGGTTGCAAGCGACCTCTAGACGGGGCACATTGAATCATTGCGAGTACATGACGGGCAGCGCCAATATGGGTGCTGCCCGTTATGCATCATGGTTGCCTTTCAGGCGGAGTGAGCAGATTGCGGGTCGATCTCTTCGATTACGAGCTTCCTGAGGATCGGATCGCGCTACGGCCGGTTTTCCCCCGGGATTCGGCCAAAATGCTTGTTGTGCGGCCGGGTGCGCGGCTTGAAGACCGTGTCGTGAGAGATCTACCTGATCTGCTGGAATCCTGCGATGCGCTCGTATTCAACGATACGAAGGTTATTCCGGCACAACTCGATGGCGTGCGAAGCCGGGATGGGAGCACCGCAACGGTTGGCGTAACGCTCCATCTTAGGGCCGAACCCGATCGCTGGAAGGCATTTGTCAAAGGCGCGAAGAAGCTGAAACCCGGTGACAGGGTCGTGTTCGGCGCGGATTACGTGGGCAGCGAGGAAATGGCTCTTGAGGCCGAAGTGCTGGCCAAGGGCGATGATGGCGAGGTGGACTTTCGGTTCAATCGCTCCGGAACTGATCTCGATGAAGCGCTTGTCTCTTTCGGGCATGTTCCGCTTCCGCCCTATATTGCGGCAAAACGGCCGGAGGATGACCGGGACCTTGCGGATTACCAGACCATCTATGCCCGTGAGGATGGGGCTGTCGCCGCGCCAACGGCCGGACTGCATTTCACCCCGGATCTATTGCAACGGCTGCAAGAGGCCGGGATAGGCTTGCATTATCTAACGCTCCACGTGGGGGCCGGGACCTTTCTGCCGGTGAAAGCCGAGGATACCGATGACCATCGCATGCATGTGGAACGTGGAACGGTAAGTGCCGAAACCGCAGCCGCGCTCAATGCGGTGCGGGAACGCGGCGGGCGGATCGTTTCGGTCGGAACGACTTCCTTGCGGCTACTGGAAAGCGCCGCAGATGAAACGGGCCATATTCACCCCTTTCATGGAGAGACGGATATTTTCATAACGCCCGGACACCAATTCCGGGCAGTCGATATTCTGATGACTAATTTTCACCTGCCGAAATCGACCCTGATGATGCTTGTCTCGGCATTCAGCGGTCTCGACACGATGCGGTCGGCGTATGCTCACGCGATCGAAAACGGGTACCGGTTTTATTCCTATGGGGATTCTTCCCTGCTATATCGCCAACCATGACCGTTCCATTTGTCTTCGAGCGACTGAAACAGGATGGTGACGCCCGGCTTGGCCGGATCACCACCTTGCGCGGCATCATTCGTACACCTGCCTTCATGCCTGTCGGCACTGCGGGAACGGTCAAGGCTATGTACATGGATCAGGTCCGGGCGCTCGGTTCGGAGATCATTCTCGGCAATACCTATCACCTCATGCTGCGCCCGGGTGCTGAGCGAGTGGCGAAACTGGGTGGTCTGCACAAGTTTTGCCGATGGGACGGGCCGATGCTGACCGATTCCGGCGGCTTTCAGGTGATGTCGCTCGCGGCGCTAAGGAAGCTGGATGAAAAGGGAGTCACCTTCAAATCCCATATCGATGGGCAGAAATTCTTCATGTCGCCGGAGCGATCGATCGAAATACAGGGGCTCCTTGGGTCCGATATCCAGATGCAACTGGACGAGTGCATTCGTCTGCCAGCGCCTGAAAATGAAGTTGAGCGGGCAATGGAGCTTTCGCTCCGATGGGCTGAACGGTCGGCTGCGGCTTTTGGAAACCAACCGGAACGTGCGATGTTCGGTATCGTACAGGGCGGTGATGTTCCGGCATTGCGCAAGCGCTCGGCAAGAGCCTTGGCTGCCATGGATCTGAAGGGCTATGCGGTCGGCGGTCTCGCGGTGGGAGAACCGCAGGAGACCATGCTTTCCATGCTCGATGCCGCGTGCCCGGAGATGCCTGTTGATCGTCCGCGCTACCTGATGGGAGTCGGAACGCCTGATGATCTTCTAAAGTCCGTCGCCAAGGGTATCGACATGTTCGATTGCGTCATGCCGACGAGGGCAGGACGTCACGGACTGGCCTATACACGTTTCGGAAAAATCAATCTCAGAAACTCGCGTCATACGGAAGACCCGCGCCCGCTCGACGAAGAAAGCGATTGTCCGGCCACCCGCAATTACTCGCGTGCTTACCTCCACCATCTGGTGCGCTCGAACGAAACGCTTGGAGGCATGCTGCTCACCTGGAACAACCTTGCCTATTATCAGTGGTTGATGAACGGCATGCGCAACGCCATCGAGAATGGCCGGTTCGAGGAGTTTTCGATGGAGACGAGCGAAGCCTGGCAACGCGGAGATATCCCCGCGCTGCCGTAATCCCGCCTCAGACCGAGGCGCCCTTGTAAGGTTCGAGCTTTACGCCAGTGACCTTCCAGCTGCCGTCTTCCTGCTGCTTGAGCGTGTATACGGCTTGCCATTCCTTGCCGAATTTGTCGGTAATGATGACCTCCTGATAGACCTCATCATTATAGGTCATATTACGGCCCATAACGAAGGTATCCGGCTCATAGATCGGCTGATAGCCACGTCTCACCATCGACACGAAATGCTCAAGGGTTGTGAAATAATTCTTTATATTCGGAGCGGCGTGGGAATAGGCGCGGCTATGATCTCCGGCCCGGAATGCTTCAAGCTGATCCCGAACGACTGACTGGGTCGCTTGCTTTGTAGTCGCTGGAACATCGGGAGATTGGGCGAAAACGGGCGCTATCAACAGCATTGCAATGAGAAGCGCGCTTGCCGTGATAATCGCGGTTTTCATGCCTGCGCCGGACATGGCAGCAGCCTTTGCGCTGGCCCGTGATTGGCGTTTAAGCGTATGGTTCATGTTTGCCTCCTGTCGACCAGATCAGTTCACCCTTTGCTAGACAGAAAAAAGTTCCGATAGGTTTCAAATTAGGCGGGGAATGATCCAGGTACAGCAAATTCAAACGGATCACGTTTCGCTGTCGATCATCTCAACCGCCATTCTGCCGAGTACCGGGACGGCCTCGCCGTATTGCCGTGCCTTTTCCGGATTAGAGGCGTTGCCGTCGACGGCGCGCTTGTAAACTCCCTGCAGGATCGCCGCGAGACGGAAGAAACAGAAGGCGACGTAAAAGTGCCAGTTGCCGATCGAGCCGATCTTTCGCCGTCGACAATAGGCCTTTACATAATCAGCTTCGCTGGGCAATCCGACTGCGACCCGGTCGATTCCGCCGAGACCGCGAAACCCGCCATCATGCGGCAGCCGCCATTGCATGCATTGGTAGGCGAGATCGGCAAGAGGGTGGCCCAGTGTCGACAGTTCCCAGTCGAGAATACCCAGAATATTCTTTCCCTCGGGGTCGAAAACCATGTTGTCCAGGCGGTAGTCACCGTGAACAAGGCTGACCTTTCCATCGTCTGGAGGCATTTCCCGGCCAAGCCAATCGGCCAGCCGGTGAATATCCTCGTTACGGTCGATCTCACTGGCGGAATATTGCTGAATCCATCGCGCGAGCTGGCGTTCGTAATAATTTCCTGGTTTGCCAAAATCCGACAAGCCAACCGCTTCGCAATCGACAGCGTGTAAACTCGCAAGCGCAGTATTCATCCGATCATAGACGAGGCTTCGTTTCTCCCGGGCATCTTTCGGAAATTCCGGAAGGACCGGATCCCAGAAAATATGCCCGTCGAGATATTCCATGACAAAGAACATACGACCGATTGGGGCGCCCTCTTCGCTAAGCGCAAAAACTTTCGGAACAGGGACATCTGTTCCGGCCAGGGCCTTGAGAACGCGGTACTCCCGATCGACCTGATGTGCCGATTTCAACAATTCGCCCGGCGGTTTTGCCCGAAGGACGTATTTGCCGCTCCGGGCGGCAATCAGATAGGTCGGGTTGGATTGACCGCCTTCGAACTTCCGAATTTCCGTCAGTTCGTGGAATCCATCGACATTGGCGGTGAGCCAGGGCTCGAGGACAGCTTGATCCAGACTGTTTAGGGGTGCGCTCATGTGACTCTCATTTGTCATGACAGCGTGTCCGCGGAAAGCTGAAACGTCAATAGCTCTATATTCGATTGGCGTTTCAATTGCCGGAGGCTTGAAGCCTTGTCTTTGCGGCGAGATGGCTGTACTTGCACCGGGCAAATCCGCTTGCTGCAAACAGCCCAGAGGCCGCACCCCTCATGATCGCGACAGCAAAAAAAGCTCTACTGCAGATCGGCCCTGCACGTATCGTCAAGGGCATGGTGACGGTGCTCGCGATCGTGGCAGTGGGTTATTTTGCGAAGTCCCTCGACTTCGAAGGCTGGGCGAAATGGATCCATTTCAATGAAAGCGACAATGCGCTCTGGTATCAGGGCAAATCAGGGTACCTGTTGCTTGGGCTTGCTTTTACCGCGATTGGCGGTCCGCGGCAGCTGGTAGCTTTTTTTGCTGCTTATTTTTTTGGCCTTGTCGAAGGATTTTTTCTTGCGCTTTCGGCGGTGACGCTAAGCAGCCTGATAGCGGCCTCGTTGTCACGGGTGTTCATGGCGCAAGTCCGCCCACTGGTCAGCGGGAAGATCGATGTTGCCTTCGGCTTCTGGCGGAGTAAGCCGTTCTGGACGACGATGCTGCTTCGGCTGATGCCGGTCGGCTCAAATCTCGTGACAAATCTGGCGGCTGGAGCAACTGGCGTACCGCTGCTGGCGTTCGTTTTAGGATCGATGT
>JAHEHW010000166.1 GCA_024639745.1 Salaquimonas sp.
TCCAACAGGAGGTCTAGGTTAGCCACAAGATAGCTAAATACCGCAGGATAGTGAGCTTCTGACATATAGGCTCGCTCCGGATATCGATGCCGTCATGCAAATATGTATGCAACGCCTTACAACTGGAGTTCGATAAAAGGGGCCCTTTTTCGAGTGTATGGGGAGACTTTCTTAGTTCGAGAATTTCCCAGGCCAACTGCAAAGCGATACGCTTTCGATTGAGGTCTACTGATTTCGCACCCAATATGTCGCGCCTAAGTGATAGGTTTGGAACAAATTAGTGGGGGGGCGTACCCATAGAAAAGCGCATGAATTATGTGAATCCGTATCAAATACGTAGTTTTAATAGGCTGAATATTTTGAGATCGGCTTTTGCGCCCATCTTGGCCAATCGAACAAGTTCAATTTTAACTAATTCAGCCTAATCTGTGTTGAAGATACCGCACATTCGGGGTGAGGCCTCGTGAGATGATTCGAACATCGGAACCATCCAAATGCCTGCAGGAATGCAAATATCATCATCAATGACGGCCCACCGGAGATTTTTTCCGAGCGTATGTTTCGCGATCGGCCTGACAGCTCTGGCCCTTGTCGTAATCGTGGCGCCAAAACGGAGCTGGGCGGAAGAACAGCGCGCTGGTGTCGGGATGCGCGAACTATCGGTCAGCCAGACAACCTCAACTATATCGGACTCAAATCAGTCCTCTGAACATCAGCGCATATCAAAGGAAATCTCTGATCCCACGGATGCGGGCAACCCCCATCTGGTCATCGTATCCCTCGGGAACCAGCAACTCACGGTCTACAAGGGCTTTGGCACGGTCCACCACACTAACGTTTCAAGCGGTAAACGCGGCCATGAAACGCCAACGGGCATATTCTCCATCCTAGAAAAACGCCGCTACCACAAATCCAACATCTACAGTAACGCTCCAATGCCGTTAATGCAGCGGCTTACCTGGTCAGGGATAGCCCTGCATGAATCAGGAAACGTTCCCAACCGTCCCGCATCACATGGCTGTGTCCGCCTACCCGCAAAAGCGGCGGAGGATCTCTTCAGCCGGCTCGAACGCGGCACCCATGTCGTTATCTCCGACGAGGACCTGCTGCCGACAACTTTCAGCCATCCCAAACTGTTTCAGCCAAGAGGTGCCGGGATTTCTCTAGCGGCACTCAGAACGGGTATAGCCCCCGATGGGCTGGAGGCGCCGCCGGCGCAGACCCTCGAAACGCCTTCCATCGCACCGCTGCGCATCTATATTACGCGAAAGACCCGCAAGGAAATTGTGCAACACCTGCAGGAACTCCTGTCACGGCTCGAATACCCACTCGAGAAAATCGACGGGCTATACGGCCGCGAAACCGCCGCTGCGGTAATCGCATTCCAGAAAGATCACGACCTGCCGCCAACTGGCATGTTGACTGAAAGCCTGCTCCAGGCCGCATATCAGGCCGCCGGGGTCACGCAGCCGCCTCCCGGCATTATCTATGTTCGCCAGGACCATCGTCCCATTTTTGAGGCCGAAATCGGAATCAAGTCGCCGCAAGAACCGCTTGGAACCCATCTGCTTCTGGCAACGAATTTTAGTTTGGATAATATCGACTGGATGTCGCTCAGCATTCCAACCCGCATTCCACGTTCCGTCATCCGGGACCATAAACTTCAGATACCTGAAGATACGACCAAGGTACGCGAATCTTTGGCCGAGAGCCTTGAACGATTGACAATACCAACAAAAGCGCGGGAATTCATCGAGCGGCACCTGACAAGCGGCTCATCGATCGCAATTTCCGACAATGGCCTTGGCACCGAAACCGGCAAGGGCACGGACTTCATCGTTCAGACATTCTGATACTAGCAACCGCCCGCGGACTTCGGCCTAGGCGCTCTTGATCGTATATTCAAAGACAAGGCCATCATGCGCAGGTTCGATATGATCTGGGGTTTCGTTCCGCACGGTTTCGTAATCCAGCGGAATGTGCATATGCGTCAGATAGGCGTGACGGGCCGAGAGCTTTTGCACCCATTCAAGCGCCTGATTGAGCGATAGATGGCTGATATGGGGCCGATACTGCAACGCATCAATAATCCATACGTCGAGATCGTGGAGCATGGCTGCCTGATCTGGCTCGATGTGGCTGACATCCGGCGAATAGGCAACACCGCCGCCAGTCGGCTTGCCTGACATGTCAAAGGCTCCGAATCGAAACCCCAGGGTATAGATACGCCCATGCACCTGACGGATTGGCAGCGCGGTTATTGCCCCCCCTTCCCCGTTGATCGTTACAAGCGAACCCGCCGTAATTTCTCTGGCTTCGCAGATCGGCGGATACATCGATCCGTTCTCAGCAACAAAGCAGTATGAAAATACTCTCTGCAGATGCGTCAGCGTTAGTTTGTCGCCATAAACCGGGATACGGGTTTTCTGCAGCAAAGCATATTGCCGAAGATCGTCGATCCCGTGCACATGATCGGCATGACTGTGGGTATAGATTACCGCGTCGAGATTCGTAGCCTTGGCCTCCAGCATCTGGAACCGGAAATCCGGGCTAGTATCAATTACGACACGCGTGGTACCGCGCTCGCCGATACACTCAACAAGAAGCGAGCAGCGTGTACGGCGGTTTTTCGGGTTAGAAGGATCGCAGGCTCCCCACTCGCCGTTGATGCGCGGAACACCGGGTGAAGATCCGCAGCCCAGAACCGTAAACCGAAGCCGCGCTTCATTGCTCATCTTTTATCTTCCGCTCCCCGTCGGGAACTTTCGAAAAAAGCCGAAAGAAATTCTCCGTCGTGATTGCCCGCATGTCTTCCTCGGCAACATCGCGCACGCCAGCGAGCACTTCGCAGGTATGTGAGACGTATGCCGGTTCATTGCGCTTACCGCGAAATGGCTGAGGCGCAAGATAGGGCGCATCGGTTTCAACCAGCAGGCGATCCTGAGGCACGTCTGCGGCAATTGCCCGCAATTCATTCGAACGCTTGAAGGTCAGGATACCGGAAAATGAAACATATGCCCCGATGGCGACTCCACGCTCCATCAGACGCCTGCCGGAGGAGAAACAGTGGAGCACAATCGGGAAAGTGCCCTTCTCATATTCTTCCTCAAGCAGCTCGGCCATATCCTCGTCCGCATCGCGGGAATGAATAACGATTGGCAGACCCGTCTGACGTGCAGCGGCGATATGATTGCGCAACCCTTCCGCCTGTTCGACTGCATGATCCTTCTGATAGAAGTAGTCGAGCCCCGCTTCACCGATTGCCACCACCTTCGGATGGGCTGAAAACTCGACCAATTCATCGACGGATATGTCCAATTCCTCATGCGCATTGTGCGGGTGGGTCCCGACCGAGCAGTAGATATTGTCAAAGCGCTCCGCAACGGCCAGCACCTGGTTAAATTTCCGTACCCGGGTGCAAATCGTAACCATGCGGCCAATCCCGGCCGCACGAGCTCTGGCTACGACATCCGGCAGTTCTTCAGCAAAATCCGGAAAATCCAAATGGCAGTGGGAATCGACAAGCATAAAATACCCTGGAAATTGTCAGTGAACACGTATGGCATCGCTCGCCGTAGCAAAGAACAACTGTGCCGGTAGTATTTAACCGGGGAACGGCTTTGGGTGAACCGGCAGCAGCCCGGATTTCCTGATATTGCTCGAGATCGCGGTCGATCAAGACCCGAACCGGCTCGGTATGGCCGATCGGAGCGACGCCACCGATCGCAAATCCGGTGCGCTCTCTAACGAAAACCGCATCGGCCTTGGCGAGAGGTTCCCCAACCGCTTCAGCAACGAGCTCCAGATCCACACGATATGCACCACTTACTAGAACAAGCACCGGTTCACCGGATTGCGACACTTTGGAAATCAGCGATTTAACGATCTGAGCCATGCCGCAACCGATCGCATTGGCGGCGGCCTCAGCCGTGCGCGTACCCTGATCGAACGTGTTTATTTCGCTGCGAACTCCCAGTTCCAGGAGCGCTTTTTCGACACGCGCCTGACTGGATCCGTCAGCGCTCGAACCATTCGCTGGACTGCGTGGACCCGTCATGCAGTCTCTTCCGGTTCGACGAAACGCGGGAATACGCCGGATGGCTTCGGCAATTCGCCACCTGAAACAAGAGCGTCGTCAGGCATGACATTCCCAAAATGGCGGGACCCGGCCGGAATCGAAAGCAGATCGAGCAGTTTTTCGGAACTGACCGGCATCACAGGCTGCGCCATGATCCCGGCACAACGGATTACTTCGGCTGTTACCCACAGAACGGTCTGCATCCGTGCGGGATCGGTTTTCTTCAGCGCCCATGGTTCCTGTCCGGCGAAATAGCGGTTGCAGTCGCCGATAACCGCCCAGATGGCCTCAAGCGCCTTGTTGATGTGCTGCCTAACCATCATTGGTCGCACGGCATCCGGAAGCGCATAGGCTGCATCGAGCATCGCCTTGTCTTCGACGGACAATTCCCCGCATTGCGGCACCCTGCCCTCGCAATTCTTGTTGATCATCGAAAGCGAACGCTGCGCCAGGTTGCCGAGATCGTTGGCAAGATCGGCATTGATTCGGTTCACGATTCCCTCATGGCTATAGGAACCGTCGCTTCCGAACGGCACTTCGCGCAGGAAAAAATACCGCATCTGATCGACGCCATAGGTTTCAGCCATTGAAAACGGGTCGAGAACATTGCCGACCGATTTCGACATTTTCTCGCCTTTGTTGAAGAGAAAACCGTGGGCAAATACCCGCTTTGGCAATTCGAGGCCTGCGGACATCAGGAATGCTGGCCAATAGACGGCGTGGAAGCGTATGATATCCTTGCCGATGATATGAACGTCGGCCGGCCAGAAATGCGCCCGCTCGCCGCCATTGGGCCAACCGGTGCCGGTCACGTAGTTCGTCAGCGCATCGACCCAGACATACATGACATGATCGGGATTACCGGGAACCGGCACGCCCCAGTCGAAAGTGGTTCGCGAAATCGAGAGGTCGCGCAATCCGCCCTTGACGAAGCTGATCACCTCATTTCGGCGCTCGGCTGGGCCTATGAAATCCGGGTTGGCTTCATACTGCGCGAGAAGACGTTTCGCATAGACGGAGAGCCTAAAGAAATAGCTTTCCTCTTCGACCCATTCGACTTCCGAACCTAAA
>JAHEHW010000167.1:0-2787 GCA_024639745.1 Salaquimonas sp.
TCGATACGAGCGAGGCGGTTGCGATCATCAAGGTCGGGCGGCATTTCGCCAAGATTCGGGATTTGATTGAGGATATGGGGCTGACGGGGCAGGCCGGTTACCTGGAACGCCTGACCTTGGACAATCAGCGGGTTATGTCCCTTGCTTCGGTCAGCGAGGACAGTGCGCCGTATTTTTCTATTATCCTGATCTACAAGGGAGCGGAAAATTGGGTCGTTCGTTCGGCAATGCCGCATCAGGATCTGGCTGCGGGGGACGCGGGATGAACGCGCCCTTTTTCCTTGCCTTGTCGGAGATCGGTTTCAGGCTGTTGGAGCCGGTTGCACAGTCCATGCAAGGTGCCGTAGCCATGCCAGCGGCGCGCGCGGTTGATGGTACCGGCAATGTCGCTTCGGCTGGCGAAGCAATCCGCGAGGCATTCATTGCCGGGCGGCCAATCGTGGCTGTGATGGCGACAGGTTCGCTCGTTCGCATCCTGGCGCCCTGCCTTTCCGAAAAGAAATCCGAACCTCCCGTCATTGCTGTTGCCGAGGACGGCAGCAGCGTCGTGCCGGTTCTTGGCGGCCATCATGGCGGGAACGATCTGGCGCGGCAAATTGCAGAAAGACTTGATGGACACGCAGCCGTCACCACAGCTGGCGATTTGCGCTTCGGCGTCGCACTTGATCAGCCGCCCGAAGGATGGGTGCTTGCCAATCCGGAAAATGCCAAGCGCGTCATGGCGGATTTGCTGGCTGGAAATTGTGCGCAACTGATCGGAAGGGCGGACTGGCTTTCAGCAAGCACAATACCATTCTCCGGCGATGGCGCGGTGCGGTTGATCGCAACGGACAAAGCCGTCGAGGCCGGGCCGCGTGATCTCATTTATCATCCGAAAGCGATGTGCCTCGGCATGGGTTGCGAACGTGGTGCCGCGCCGAAGGAGGCGATTGATCTGGCGGAGTCTATCCTCGCAGAAACGGGATACGCTCCAAAGGCCCTCGCGGGGCTTTATTCTATTGACCTGAAGGCGGATGAAACGGCTCTTCATGCCGTTGCTGCGCATTTTGGCGTTGCCGCGCGGTTTTTCACTGCAGACAGGCTAGAGCAGGAAAAGCCAAGGTTGGAAACACCATCAGACGTGGTTTTCGCGGAAGTTGGTTGTCATGGCGTTGCGGAGGGAGCGGCTCTAGCAGCCTCCGGTTCTGAGGGAAAACTGGTAGTTGCAAAACGAAAATCGCAACGGGTGACCGCCGCGCTGGCGCGGTGCGGGGAACGAGTGGTGGAACAGAATGAAAATGCCTGCCGGCCCCGTGGAATGCTTTTTGTCGTGGGGATTGGTCCCGGGATTGAAGCGTGGCGCTCGCCGGAAGTGACGAGAATGATTAGCGCCTCGACCGATCTCGTCGGCTATTCGCTCTATCTCGATCTGATCGAGGATATCAGCAAGGGCAAGGTGCGTCATGATTACGATCTTGGCCGTGAAGAAGACCGGGTGCGTCACGCAATGGAACTTTCCGGCGAGGGCAAATCGGTGGCTTTGGTTTGCTCCGGAGATGCCGGAATCTATGCCATGGCAACGCTGGTCTTCGAACTTATCGACAATGGCGGGCTCAGCGATGCCGCAATGCGCATTGAAATTGCGGTGTCGCCGGGTATCTCCGCTTTGCAGGCAGCGGCAGCGCGGGCAGGGGCGCCCCTCGGTCACGATTTCTGCACGATTTCGCTTTCCGATCTGCTGACGCCATGGGCAGCTATACAAAAGCGGGTCAAGGCAGCCGCCGAAGGCGATTTTGTCATTGCGTTCTATAACCCAGTTTCCAAGCGGCGCCGTACCCAGCTTGCCTATGCCCGCGATGTTCTGCTCGAGCATCGTCCTGCGGACACTCCGGTCATATTGGCAACCAATCTCGGACGCCCGGAAGAAAAGGTTCGCGCCGTCCCGCTTTCCGGCCTAGAGGTCGATGACGTGGACATGCTGACAGTTGTCGTAGTCGGGTCTTCCGATACTCGCACGGTCAAGACCGGAGACGGCAGGACCTGGGTCTACACGCCACGCGGCTATTCGGCGAAAGATGGCACAGGTATCGAAAGCCAGGAAAGGGCCGCATCATGACTGTCTATTTTATCGGTGCCGGGCCGGGCGCGCCTGACCTCATCACCGTTCGTGGCCTCCGTCTGGTCGAGCGCAGCCCGGTCTGCCTCTATGCGGGATCTCTGGTGCCGGAAGAAATCGTCAAGGCTGCGCCTGAAAATGCCTTGGTGATTGATACTGCGCCTATGCATCTCGATGCGATCATTGCCGAGATCGAAAAAGCGCATGCAAGTGGTCAGGACGTGGCACGGGTTCACTCCGGCGATCCCTCGATTTATGGCGCGATTGCAGAGCAGATGCGCCGGTTGGATGCGATGGCAATCGATTATGAAGTGGTACCAGGCGTCCCGGCCTTTGCCGGCGTTGCGGCAAAGCTCAAGGTCGAACTTACCCTGCCCGAGATCGCTCAGACGGTTATCGTGACGAGAACGGGGATGAAGGCGTCGTCCATGCCCAAGCATGAGACTTTGGAAATCCTGGGCCGATCCCGCGCCACGCTCGCGATCCATCTTTCAATCCGGAATCTGGAATGTGTGCGGACCACGCTCGAACCCTATTATGGGGACGAGTGTCCGGTAATTATTGCTTATCGTGCCACTTGGCCTGATGAACTCTACATCCGTACAACCCTTGCCGGAATGAAGGAGGAGGTACGCAAGCACAAGATCACACGGACAGCGCTGATCATGGTCGGGAGGGTGTTTGGCGAAGTC
>JAHEHW010000167.1:2797-5125 GCA_024639745.1 Salaquimonas sp.
TAACGCCGACTTTTCACATGTTTTGAGAAATCGCGGGAAGAAAAAGGAACGGGCCTGAACCATCCCGGTCATGGTCGTGCGACCATGATTACCGGTAGGCCAAGCTTTCTGGCCGCCTCAATCTTTGCATAGGCGCCGCTACCACCGGAATTTCGGCAGACAATGTGAGTGATGTCGTGGGTCTTGAACAACAGAACCTCGGCGGCAGCATCGGATGGCGGTTTCCCCAGCACCAGTGAATGGTGCTTCAGCGGTAAATCCTGCTTGGGCGGGTCGACCATCCGTACGATGAAATGCACGTCCTCCCGGGTTCTGAAGAGGTCGATATGCTGCGAGCCGAGCGCGAGCAGTACCTTGGCTTTCGGCGGTATGGTATCTCTCGCTGCTTCGAGGGTTTCAACCTCGACCCACCGGTCGTCCTTGTGCGGCTGCCATGGCGGGCGTTCTTGTCTTTCCAGTGGAATCTGCGCCATTTCAGCAGCGCGCTTCGCGTTAAGCGAGATTTGCCTGGCGAAGGGATGGGTCGCGTCGATCATGCGAGCGATTGCATGCTGCCTAATATAGTTCGCAAGGCCTTCGGAACCGCCGAAGCCCCCAATTCTTACCGCGCCCTTGACGGGTTCGGGTTCCTTAGTTCGCCCGGCCAGCGAGGTAGTTACATCGTATCCCGCATCGACAAGGTCGCTAGCGAGCTTCGCCGCCTCATTCGTGCCGCCAAGGATAAGTATCTTTTCAGACATCGATCTTCCCCGCGCGCCCTATGAGCTTTCCGGTGCGTGAATAGACCAGCACCTCGACATTGACGCGAGCTCCGCGCAGCGTTTTTAGTGCCGTTTCCCGGGCAAGCGTGGCGATATGGTCGGCGAGGGGAATATCGGTCCCAGCAATCTCCAAGGCTTCCAGGCCAGTATTGGCTATGCGGATGTTTTCTGCCTTATGCTGCGGCAGACCGAGTTTTGCAGCTTCGCCGGAAAGCCAATCGAAATCGATCTGACTCCGGCCAGAATGCAGGTCTAGCGAGCCATTCGCAAGCTTCGCGAATTTGGCAAACCCGCCGGCAAGCGTCAGATTCTCGATCGGGTGTTCGCGCAGATATTTCAGCAGGCCGCCCGCGAAATCGCCCATATCCAGCAGCGCCTCAAGCGGCAGATCGTAGATAGCCTGAGCGGCATCTTCAGAGGTGGAACCGGTAGCGGCTATTGCGTGCCGATAGCCATTGGCGCGACAGACATCGACCCCACGCATGATCGAATGGATCCAGGCAGAGCAGGAAAATGGATGGACGACCCCGGTTGTACCAAGTATCGAGATGCCGCCGACAATACCAAGCCGAGGGTTCCAGGTCTTGGCCGCGAGCGATTCTCCGCCCGGCACGGAAATCGTGATTATGACGTCTGGATGAAATCCATGCTCAGCAGCCAATTCTTCGACGATGCCGACCATCAATTCGCGTGGTACCGGATTGATCGCGGGTTCGCCAACGGCAAGGGGTAATCCGGGTTTGGTGATCTTGCCTACGCCTTCACCCGCCCTGAACAGAATGCCGGTTCCCGGTTCGCCAAAGCGCACTGTCGAAACGATCAAGGCGCCGTGGGTCACGTCAGGATCATCACCAGCGTCCTTGACGATGCCAGCGCTGGCGTTCCCGTCGTTAACACTTTCCCTTGCGAGGGGAAATGAGGGCATTTCTCCTTTGGGCAGCGTTATCCCGACCGGGTCCGGAAAGACCCCGGTTACGAGGGCCGTGAGAGCCGCTTTGGTCGCTGCCGTCGCGCAAGCGCCAGTGGTCCAGCCGCGCCTAAGTGGCGTGGCTTTATTTTCCTGCTTGCCTGTCCGTTCAACCTTGCTCATAAGCGCCTTATAGGCGACGCGATTGCGAAGGCCAATCGAGTTGATCTATGGTCTTTAATGCGGAGCTTTCGGGAGTACGCAGCTTGGATCGGGAAAAACCCAAACAGGATAAGTTTCAACCGGGTTCGGTCTGGCTCGTCGGAGCCGGTCCGGGTGATCCAGGCCTGCTGACCCTGCTCGCCGCAAAGGCGCTCGGTGAAGCCGATGTCATCGTCTACGACGCTTTGGTAAACGATGAAATTCTATCGATGGCCCGACCGGAGGCCAAGCTGCATTATGCGGGCAAACGCGGCGGCAAGCCGTCGCCTATGCAGCGCGATATTTCACTGACGCTGGTTGACTATGCGCGCCAGGGTTTGAGGGTTCTCCGGCTGAAGGGTGGCGATCCGTTCGTTTTCGGTCGCGGCGGCGAAGAAGCGCTGACGCTGGTGGAGCACGAGATCCCGTTCAGGATCGTTCCTGGGATTTCAGCGGGTA
>JAHEHW010000168.1 GCA_024639745.1 Salaquimonas sp.
CTTTACCATGCATGATCATCAGATCTAGCGGCACGCCGAGCGTATTTTCCATACCATGCATCACCATGCCGAGACTGTCGCCGACAAGAATGAAATCGGCATGTTCATCGACAATCGCCGCGGTATGCGCATGATAGGATGTCAATGAGACAATCGGCTCGCCGCCTTTTCGCGAGGCGATCTGCGGTACGGTGGTCCGGCGGACTTGCGCCTGTATGCTCATGGATAAAGCTCCTTCTGGTCGATTAACAGCACACCGTCGATCTCGACGGAAAGCATTATGGCAGTGGGCCGGTCGAATTGGGCCCCAAGTGGTTCCAGGGTCTGCGCCTCGACGATATCCAGACCGCGCAATTCGGCAAGCGGCTCACCAGCGATCACCGTCTCTATGGCCGAGCGAATCTGCGCTATGGACTGACCGCTTTTTGCCCTTTCAGTTGCCGCATCAAGCGCCCGTGAAAGCACGGTCGCCGCCTTGCGGCTCTCGTTCGACAACCGTGCATTGCGCGAAGAAAGCGCCAGCCCGTCCGGTGCCCGCCTGGTCGGTACACCGAAGATCTCAACCGGGAAATGCAGATCGCGCACCATCCTTCGGATCACCTGCAATTGCTGGTAATCCTTTTCGCCGAACACCGCGATATCGGGCTGAACAATATTGAATAGCCGCGCGACCACGGTCGTGACACCGCGAAAATGACCGGGCCTTACAATGCCATGCAACATATTGGCGAGCCTTGTCGTCTCGACGATGGTTTCGTTCCCTTCAGGGTAGATTTCGCTTACATCTGGGATAAGCACCGCGTCAACGCCTGCGGCCTCGAACATCGCGAGATCGCGCTCTTCATCACGCGGATAGGTTTCAAAATCACTCGCCTGCCCGAACTGGGTCGGGTTGATGAACAGCGATGCCACCACGCTATCGCCAACTTCCCGAGCTTTTTCGACGAGCGCCATATGCCCTTCATGCAATGCCCCCATGGTCGGAACGAAGGCGACGCGTCCCTTCTCGGACTTCAATGCCCGAACTGCACTTCGGCAAGCCTCAACGCTACGGCAAATTTGCACGATAGGAGTCCTCCGATCATTCCGCCCGCACGATCGAGCATGAAAAAGGGCCGCCGCTTGTCAATGCGCCGGCCCTGGATTTCTCAAATCGCCATTTACTGATCGAGGAAGCTCCTGAGCTTCCGAGAGCGGCTTGGATGCTTCAGCTTCCTGAGCGCCTTCGCTTCGATCTGGCGGATACGTTCGCGCGTAACGGAGAACTGCTGACCGACTTCCTCAAGCGTATGGTCGGTATTCATGCCGATGCCGAAGCGCATGCGCAAAACACGCTCTTCACGCGGTGTCAGTGAAGCAAGAACTCGGGTTGTTGTTTCACGCAGGTTCGCCTGGATTGCCGCATCTATCGGCAGCAGCGCGTTCTTGTCCTCGATGAAATCGCCGAGATGCGAGTCTTCCTCGTCACCGATCGGCGTCTCCAGCGAAATAGGTTCTTTCGCGATCTTGAGAACCTTTCGCACCTTTTCGAGCGGCATCGCGAGTTTCTCGGAAAGCTCTTCCGGCGTCGGCTCGCGGCCAATTTCATGCAGCATCTGACGCGATGTCCGGACGATCTTATTGATCGTCTCGATCATGTGAACCGGAATACGGATCGTGCGCGCCTGGTCGGCGATCGAGCGCGTGATCGCCTGACGGATCCACCAGGTCGCATAGGTCGAGAACTTGTAACCTCGGCGATACTCGAATTTATCAACCGCTTTCATCAGGCCGATATTGCCTTCCTGGATCAGGTCGAGGAATTGCAGGCCCCGATTAGTGTACTTCTTGGCGATCGAGATAACTAGACGGAGGTTGGCCTCGACCATTTCCTTCTTGGCCTGGCGCGCCTCGCGTTCGCCTTTTTGCACCTTGTGAACGATGCGGCGGAAAGCGGACGGCTCGAGACCTGTTTCGGAGGCAAGCATCTGGATCTCGCCCCGAATCTCTTTGACGATTTTTGATTCCGCCTTGTAGAATGGCTTCCAGCCCTTGCCGGAAAGATTGGCAATCCGCCTTGTCCAGTTCGGATCGAGCTCCGAGCCATAATATTCCTTAAGGAAATCCTCGCGCGGAACCCCATGCGATTCGGCCAGGCGCAACAACTTACCTTCAAGACTGACTAGCTTCTTGTTGATGGCGTAGAGCTGCTCGACCAGACTTTCGATTCGATTATTGTTGAGCGAAAGTGATTTAACGGCGTCCACGAGCGTCTCGTGAAGCTCCTTGTAGCGACGCTCCTGAGCTGGCGAAAGCGATTTGTTGTCCAGCGCCTTTTCAACCAGCTGGTCCTGCAGCCGGCGCAATTTTTTGTAGGTGTCGGCGATCGTGTCGAATGTCTCGATTACCTGAGGCTTGAGCTCGGCCTCCATGGCCGCCAGCGACAGCGCACTTTCGTCGTCGTCCTCATCATCGTCTTCGTCAAGCGCGCCTTCACCTTCTTCACCCTCTTCCCCTTCGCTGCCGCTCGGGCGTTTTGGCTGCTCCTCTTCGGGCTTCTGCGTCGTGCCGCCGTCCGCCGGGCGCTGTATTGTCGGCGCCACCTTGGCTTCCGGACCGGCGTAAGTGGCTTCGAGATCGATGATGTCGCGAAGTAGAATATTGCCTTCGTTCAATTCGTCCCGCCAAATGATGATCGCCTGGAAAGTCAGCGGGCTTTCGCAAAGGCCAGCAATCATCGTCTCGCGACCGGCCTCGATGCGCTTGGCGATCGCGATTTCACCTTCCCGGGAGAGAAGTTCGACCGTGCCCATCTCGCGCAGATACATGCGAACAGGATCATCCGTGCGGTCCGATGGCTCGCGCTTCTTGCCCGCCGCAACAGCCGTGCCGGTCGTCGTCGCTACATCCGTCGACTCGGACTCTTCCTCGAGTTCTTCTTCCTCAACGACATTGATGCCCATATCGGAAAGCATGGACATGGTGTCTTCGATCTGTTCGGACGAAACTTCTTCGGACGGCAAAACCGCGTTGAGCTCGTCCATCGTGACATAACCGCGCTTCTTGGCGGCCTTGATCATTTTCTTGACTGAATCCGCATTCAGATCCAGCAGTGAGCCGTCACCGCCTTCATTATCCTCATCCTGATTGCTGTCGTCCGAAACAGCTTTAGCCTGCCCGCCGGTCTTCTCGACCCCGCGCAACTGAGATTTTGCTGAAGCGGATTTCTTTTCGCCAGCACCTGCAATTGCCTTCTTACGGGAGGATGTCTGTGTTTTGGTCGCCATTTACTAATTTATCCTGTCATCCCTGCCAGTGGCATCAAGCCCAAGTTCGATGGCTTATTTTTCCGCATTTTTCTTGCCCGAATACGGCCTAGTCAGTTGGAGTATCCGGTTTTATGGCGAAATATCGCTGCCATGTTATGCGAATCGCTTCTGGTCAAAACCCCCGAATGCCTAGCCCCATTATGGTTAACCGAGCTTTAACTCGTTAAAAAACAAATGCTTACAAGCCAAGGTAAGTATATTGATCGGAATCGCGACGTCTCGGGTAAACGCGACGAACAATCACCTCCCTGATTGACGAATGGAGATTCCCATTAAAATTTAATTCGTCAAGTGTTGAACGCTTTTCGCTAAATGGCATTTCGCCTGCAAATTTCAAGTAAAAAGGCAGCTTTCAAAGCGGAAATTTCCGTACCGGACCAATCGGCCTTGCCGGACGTCGACGCACTCAGAATCGCGTCAAAGGCCTCCCTGACGAAACACCGAACCCCTCAATCAGCGCTTCGGTTCCATCGAGCCGCGATAATTCGGCCTGAATCTCGAGCAAGCATTGAAGGTTTTCTTCACTTGAATCTTCTGCGAATGCGCGCTCGGCAGCACGTAATTCCTGCTTGAGCGACTTTTGCCGGATATGCAGGGCATAGGCCTGCCGCCATCCCTCTAGACTGTCCTCAAAGGCCGCTTCGATACCGAATTGCCAGATCCGGTTCTCAGCCAATTGCCGGTCCATTCTTGCAATGGCTTCACCCTGCCCACCATCGGACAAGGCTTGACGCAACGCTTGCGCGGAAAGCCCCTGCTCGGGTTGCGCTTCAGAAGAACCGGCAGCGAAGTGATCGACAATACGGCTTCGCAGCGCTTCTGCAACTGCGGAGGTCAGCGGCAAATCGACGAATTCTTCGAAATAGAGATTGAGGATCGCCGGGTGATTAACCGCCGCCATGATAAGACACGCCTCGCGCAGGCTCGGAGCCCCTGTGGCCCGTTTCATGAGGCTGCTGTTCAGAAGCGAGGGCGATGGCGCTGCCCGCGCGGCTCCGGCTCCCTGGGGCCCAGCTCTCTTTTTTGAGCCGGGATAACCCGACCAGGCACCATTCCGATCACCGCCCCGACGCCAGCCGCGTTCGGTCACGCCGCCAAACCACGCAGCCAGCCGCTCCCGCATATCCTGCTCATAGTGCCTACGAACGTTCTCGTTCTTTATGAGACTGGTCACGGATCGGATATTAGCCTCCAGCGCGGCCCGGCGCTCGGGCGTATCGAATACACCGGAAGCGGTCTCGCGATTCCAGATCATTTCGGAGAGCGGCAGCGCTGCCTGCAGCACGCTTTTCATGGCTTGCGGACCGTCCCGCGCGATCAAATCGTCCGGATCTAGGCCTTCGGGCAACATGACAAAACGCGCCGAGCGCCCGGGTTCGAGCCCGGGCAGCAGCATGTCGATAGAGCGATAGGCCGCCTTGAGGCCGGCCTCATCCCCGTCGAAGCACAACAGTGGCTCACTGCAGACGCGCCACAGAAGAAGCATCTGTCTTTCTGTTAAGGCTGTCCCGAGCGGTGCGACGGCATTTCTGAAACCGGCCATGTGAAGCGCGATCACATCCATGTAACCTTCAGCTACGATCAGCCCGTTTCCCGAAATATGCCGCCTCGCCTCGGCATAATTGTAGAGAACATTCGACTTGTGAAACAGTTCGGTCTCAGGAGAATTCAAATACTTGGCCGGTATGTCCGGGCTCAAAGCGCGACCGCCAAACGCGATGATCCGACCGCGCGAGTCGGGAATCGGAAATATCACCCGGTCTCGAAAGCGATCATATGAAACCGCAATGCCTTCTCCCGAAACGACGAGTCCCG
>JAHEHW010000169.1 GCA_024639745.1 Salaquimonas sp.
CGTCGGACCGGGAATAATACGGATCATCATGACGCGTGCTGAGAGGCACTTCGCCGTCAAGCCACTCGGTTTCGAAATCCTTTTTGAGTTTCGGCATTTGCGTTAAGACCCGTGCATGATAATTCAAGCACTTGATACACTGATTCAGGGAGTATGTCCGTGGTGAGCGGAGTGGGAAAGATGCGGCCGGACCTCATCATTGTCGGAGCCGGCATATTCGGTCTCTGGGCGGCAAGGCATGTGCTGAAGCGCGGCGAACGCGTCCTCGTGCTGGAGAAACGACATGTCGGGAGAGGTGCCTCGGGCGGCTTTCTTGGCTCGCTAATGCCGCATATGCCCGATCGCTGGAATGATAAGAAGCAGATGCAATATGAGGGACTTCGTTCAATTGGGGACGCAATTCGGGAGCTCGAAGCCGATACCGGAGTCAATTGCGGATTCCGCCGCTGCGGGAGATTGATGCCGCTCGGGCATGAGCGAATGCTCGTGCATTTACGCGAGCGCATCGAAGGGGCGCGTGCTAACTGGACCGACGAAGCCGGGAAACAGATTTTCTCAATACAGCTTATCGATACACCGTTTGCGGGGACCATCGCAGAGGGCTGGCTTGCCGAGAATGCCGCGCCATTCGGAGCGGCTTTCGATACGCTGACGGCACGCGTCAACCCGCGCGGTTATTTGGAAGCGCTTGAAACTTATGTCAGGAATCATTCCGGCGCAGAATTAAGGGAAGATTGCGAAGTCGTGGGCATCGAAGCCGCCGGGGATGGTGTCGATATCATTCTCAGCGATGGTGAAAGTCTCGCGGGAGGGCGTGCGCTTATCGCCAACGGTTGGGAAGCCTATCCTTTGATCGGGCGTATTGGTGGTGCCGTGAAGGGACAACCGATAACCGGAAGGGGTGTGAAGGGGCAGGCGGTGCTGCTTGAGCACTTGCACGGCGATGAAGCTCCGGTCCTCTACGACGGTGGATCCTATATCGTGCCGCATGGGATCGCCGTCGGCCGGGACGACAAGAAGAGGCCGAACCGGATCGCCGTCGGTTCAACCAGTCGTGACGACTGGCTGCCGTTCGAGGCGGATGCCGAAATTGAAAGATGCCGGTTCGACGAAGGGGATATGGATTTCCTGGAGCGGGCGAGACGGCTTTGCCCTGCCATCGCGGCTGCGCCTATCACCGAGGCCTGGGCGAATGTGCGCCCGAGAAATACGATCGCCGATCCGGTAACCGGCAAGGTTGGAACCGAAGCCTTGTTCTGCAGGCTCGATGCCGCGCCGCAGATTTCGATTGCCGTCGGCGGCTTCAAGATTTCCTTCGGAATGGCGCATCTGGACCCCGGTCGTTTTGCCACATGCGGTGCCCCCGACATCAGCTAGTCGTTGTCAGAACATCGCCACGGTTGGCGATTTCAGATAAGAGGATTACGAATTTCGTTTTGCGGTACCGGTGCGCATTCCGGTGACCCGGTAGCCAATTAGCGGAGAGAGCCAATGGCCCAGTTTCCCGAAAGAGCAAAAGTCGTGATCGTTGGCGTTGGCGGTATCGTCGGTGGATCGATCGCGCATCATCTGATCGAAGCCGGATGGGACGATATTGTCGCCATCGACAAATCGGGTATTCCAACGGATATCGGCTCGACCTCTCACGCATCCGATTTCTGTTATGCTACGGCGCACGACTACCTTACCTGCTGGACAACGCTGTATTCGATCAACTTCTTCGAGAAGCTTGGCCGGTATGAAAAGGTTGGCGGCCTGGAGGTTGCGCGTGTCGGCGATGATGGGCGCATGGACGAGATCAAGCGCAAGGTCGCTTCTGGCAAAGCCTTCGGTACGAGGGTGCACCTGGTAACGCCCAAAGAGATCAAGGAAAAATTCCCGCTCATCGAAGAAGACATGGTTCAGGGCGGCATGTGGGATCCGGATGCGGGTCTCGTTGCGCCGCGCTCGCAGGCCGTTGCCGGTGAGCTCGTCGACGAAGCGGTCAAATCCGGCAAGATGCAGGCATTCGGTAACACGCCTGCCGAGGACCTGATCGTTGAGAATGGGCGTATTGCAGGCGTGAAAACCCATCGTGGTACGATCATGGCTGATCATGTGATTGTCTGCGCAGGTCTCTGGGGACGTTTGATTGCCGAAATGGTAGGTGAAGACCTGCCGGTGATGCCGGTCGATCACCCGCTGACCTTTTTCGGCCCATACAAGGAATTCGAAGGCACCGGTAAGGATATCGGTTTCCCGCTGCTGCGTGACCAGGGCAACTCCGCCTATATGCGCGACACGGGCGATCCGACCACGCCGGAAGGCGGGCAGATCGAATGGGGCTACTACGAGGAGAGAGATCCGCGCCTGTGCCATCCGCGTGATATTCTCGAGAAAAACGAAGCGCGCCTCTCGCCTTCGCAGCGCGATCTCGACATGGAGCAGATTATCGAGCCGCTCGAACGCGCGATGGAACTGACGCCGATCCTTGGCGAGCTTGGCTACAACGAAAACTATTCCTTCAACGGATTGTTGCAGGTGACGACCGACGGCGGTCCGTCGATCGGTGAAAGCCAGAAAATTCGCGGACTCTGGTACTGCGTCGCCATCTGGGTGAAGGACGCGCCTGGAATGGCGAAGCTTCTCGTCGACTGGATGACCTATGGCCGCACGCCGATCGACCGTCATTCGATCGATTATGCCCGCTTTTATCCGCACCAGATGGAGGACCAGTATATCTGGGACCGCTGCTATGAAAGCGCGTTCAAGATCTACAACCCCGCAGTGCATCCGCGCGAACCCTATTCCAAGGGCCGCAATATTCGCCGTTCCCCGTTCTATGAGCGTGAAGTTGAGCTTGGCGGGCATTTCATGGAGCTTGGGGGCTGGGAACGCGCTCACGGTTATGCTGCGAACGAACATTTGCTGGAGAAGTGGGGCGATAAGGTCCCGGTTCGGGAGAACGAATGGGACAACCGCCATTTCTGGCGTGTCTCGAATGCCGAGCATCTCGAAATGTCCGACAATGTCGGGATCATCAACCTGTCTCACTTCGCAATGTATGATGTCGAAGGACCGAACCATGTTGATCTGATGGAATGGATTTGCGCTGCCAAGATCGGCGGCGACAACATGATCGGAAAGGGCATCTATACGCACTTCCTGGATGACGAGGGCATGGTGCAGGCGGACCTAACGGTGGTCCGGATGGGTGACCGCTGCCGGGTTATCGACGGTGCTGACGCCGGCCCTCGCGATTATCATTACATGAAGCGGGTTGCCGAGGATAAAGGGTTCGACGTTACCATTACCGATGTGACCGATAAGTTTACCACCATTGGTATCTGGGGACCCAATGCGCGGGAAACCCTTCAGAAGGTCGTCGAGAATCCAGAAGGCCTGTCGAAGGAAAACTTCCCCTTTGCAGCAATCAAACCGATCCGCATTGCCGGAAAAGACGTCACCGCGTTCCGTATTTCCTATGTCGGCGAGCAGGGCTGGGAACTTCATATGCGGTATGAAGACGGCCTTGCGGTATGGGATGCGTTACGCGAGACTGGTGTGATTCCGGTAGGCGTCGAGACCTATGCCAATACCCGGCGCATGGAAAAAAGCCTGCGCCTTCAAAACGCGGACCTCCATACCGAGTATAATCTTTACGAAGCCGATCTGGCCCGTCCAAAGGTTAAGGAAGCCGAATTCTGCGGTAAGGAAAAGCATCTGCAATACCGCGCCCGGGATCACCAGCCGGCAATGCTTTGCACATTGTTGATGACCGACAATTTGGATTCAAATGGCGTCGCCCGGTATCCGGTGGGCAATATGCCGGTGATGGACCCGGAAAGCGGCGAGACTCTCGTCGATGAATTGGGACGCCGGTCCTACACCACCAGCGTGGCATTCGGGCCAACCATCGGCAAGAATATCGCGCTTGCCTATCTCCCTTGGGAGCATTGCGAGGAAGGTCGCAAATTCAATGTTCAATATTTCGACGAGATCTTTCCTGTCGAAGTCGCCGGGGTAGGGTATAAGCCGCTATACGATCCAGAGAGCCTGAAGCCGAAAAGCTGAAGTCAGTATACCCTGTATCTTTAGGTGTCCTGAATAAAGGGCCGGGAGTTGAACCTTCCGGCCCTTTTTCTTTCGGATATCCTCTTAATAGCCTGAAACCGCGCAATCTTATTTCGATCACCATTCAGGCCTAGGCGATAGGTTCAGAGCTGCTCATTTTTTTATGGACGGTCTGAATTACGAGTTCTACGGTTTCAAGAATCAGATTGTATCTGGAGTGTATTGCGGGTGATCAAACGTCCTGCGGCATTGAGGTCGATTTTGCGGATGACCGCGCTTTCAGCGGTCGCTCTCTTGCCGCTGCATGTGCTGTCTCCCTTCGCAATGAATGCCGCTGGACCGCCACGCGCTCTTGAGGCAGTCGCTGTCCTGATGGAGGCGGAGTGGCAGGCTCTTGCCGACGGAATAGACTTCATGGAGGTCGGCACAGCGCTCGGCACACGACTGACGCTTTTCCAGATTGATCCCGCAAAAAACCGCTTCGAGGTCGTTCAGCAGAAAAAACGCGAAGGTGAGCGTGCGGGATCGGTGCTGAAAAGGACCGGCGCCTCCCTGGTTTTCAATGGCGGGTTTTTCGGTCGTAAGGAAGATGGCGAACTGTTTCCGGTTGGGTATATGCGCGACGATGGACATGCTCACTCTTCAGCCTGGACGGAGACTGGTGGCTATTTGGTTCTACCGGAAGAAGAAGCGCCTGAAATTCTGCCGTCAAAAGCCGGTTTGCCTGATAAAGCCCCGGAAGTGGTACAGTCGCGCCCCATTGTGCTCGAACCTGGCGGCAAATGGGCAATGCGCACTAACGAACAGGACCCGCAAAAGCGAACGCTTGTTTGTCGTCGGTCGGACAAAACCATTATCGTCATGCTGGTCTGGGGGCAGGGGCTCAGTCTGTATGAGGCGGGCTGGCTGTTTCGCGAGCAGGATCGTGGCGGGGTTTTTGGATGTGACAGCGCGCTTGCGCTCGATGGCGGCGGCTCAACTCAGCTTGCGGTCAAAGACAAGCCGGAGCTTGATATTGCCGGCCTGACGGCTGTGCAGAACCTGATAGCCGTCCTGCCACGTTGATCGG
>JAHEHW010000170.1 GCA_024639745.1 Salaquimonas sp.
TTAAACAGTAGGCGCAGCGCATGGGGTTCGTAAAGCCGCAACAAAACGAAATACCCCGGCGCGAGGCACCGGGGCTTAGTCGATTCCGCAGTGAAGCGATGATTACTTCTTGGTAACGAGCGCGTCGCGGATTTCAGTCAGACGCTTCTGGTCTGGGGTCGGTCCGGGAGGCGGAGTTCTTTTCTCTTCCTTCTTAATCATTGAATTAAGGGCCTTGAGCATCAGGAAAATGATGAAGCCGAGAATGATGAAACTGACGATTGCGGTGATAAAGCTGCCATAGGCAAGCACCGCACCCTGCTCACGCGCCACATCGAGCGTCGTTGCAATCACGCCTTGTGAGAGCGGCGCGAAGTAGTCGATGGAATCCAGGCCGCCGAAGACGGCGACTATAGCCGGCATGATGAGATCATCGGTGATCGCCGAGACAATCGTCCCAAACGCGACGCCGATAATCACACCGACGGCTAGGTCCATGACAATGCCGCGCATGATGAAATTCTTGAACTCTTGTAGCGTTTGCTATGCCCTTTCAATTGGCCGGGACCGTTTGCCACGGCCAGAATTATCCAAACCATCGACATGCCCTGAAAGCGGACTCCACCAAATGACGAAATTCCTATAAACAATTATTGACGCAACGTTAAGTCTCTAAATTTGCCTGGCAATTGAGGACGCAACGGGACGGGCCAACCGCTTGCCGGCGCATTGCAGGCGATATACGATCCGCAGCGATTTCAGCCTGAGCCGGCCAGCTTCCAGGTTGGGGAGGACAATTGAGCAGACGAACTGAGACAAGACTGGATCGTCCGACATGATGTCGCCATTCGTCATCGTGGCGGCCGGGCTATGCTATCTCGTCGTGCTTTTCGTCGTCGCGCGGATTGGCGATCTGAGGCGCAACTCGGTCAACCTGCACCACCGCGCTACGATCTATCCGCTTTCGCTGGCAGTATATTGCACCACATGGACCTTTTTCGGGTCCGTCGGCGTCGCCGCCTCGAGCGGACTTTCCTTCCTTGCGATCTATATCGGGCCGATCCTGCTGTTCACATTGGGCTATCCGCTGGTGCGGCGGATCATCAGTCTGTCCAAGCGCCATAGGATCACCTCGGTCGCCGACTTCCTGGCCGCCCGATACGGCAAGAGCGTCAAGGTGGCAGCTGTTGCCACGGTGATCGCGGTCGTCGGAACCGTTCCGTATATCGCGCTGCAGCTGAAGGCCATTTCCTCTTCACTCTCGGCGCTGATCTCACCGGGTTCTGTCGGCTTCGACGGGGAAGTGCCGCTTTTCGACGACATATCCCTGATGATCGTCGCAAGCCTCGCCATCTTCGCAATCCTGTTCGGTACCCGCCATGCCGACGCAACGGAACACCAATATGGCCTGATGCTGGCAATCGCGCTGGAATCGGCAGTCAAGTTGATCGCATTCCTGATCGTCGGGGCCTTCGTAACCTGGTTCATGTTTGGCGGTATTGGCGACCTGTATTCCCAATCAATGGCCAATCCCGCAGTTCGCGACATGATCAGTAGCGGCGTCGATACCGGAAACATGCTGGTGCTGGTCTTTCTCAGTTTTATCGTGTTTCTGCTCCTGCCTCGGCAGTTCCATGTGGCGGTTGTCGAGAACCAGTCAGAGCGTGAATTATCCCGCGCCCGATGGCTTTTTCCGCTTTATCTCGTACTGATCAATCTGTTCGTCCTGCCGATCGCGGCTGCCGGCATCCTGACCTTCGGCGACAGTGTGAACGCGGACGGGTTCGTGCTGGCTTTGCCGGAAATCGCAGGCAGCCGCCTGATTTCACTGATCGCCTTTATCGGCGGGCTATCCGCTGGAACCGCGATGGTGATCGTCGCCTGTGTCGCGCTTGCAATCATGATTTCAAACCACCTTTTCCTGCCATTGTACCTTCAAGGTGGCAGCTACGACATCCGCCAGGATGTCAGCAACATGGAACGGCGCATTCTCAATATCCGCCGCACCGCGATCACGCTGATCCTCGGCCTCGCCTTCGTTTACTACAAAGCCGCGGACAATACCCAGGCGCTCGCCTCTATCGGGCTTGTTTCTTTCGCGGCGGCCGCGCAATTGGCTCCGGCATTTTTCGGCGGGCTGTTCTGGTCGGGTGCCAATGCGAGAGGAGCGATTCTCGGCATGGGCATCGGCTTTGGCTTGTGGGCCTACACGCTGCTGCTGCCGACCATCATTCCGGGTGGAGCGATCGGCACTTATCAACTATACCCCAGGGAATTCGTGACTGGTGGCTTTCTCTCGCCGATATCACTGGGCCTACTCATCAGTCTGGCCTTCAACACACTGGGACTGATTTTCGGGTCGATCAGCCGGCGCGCGAGCCCGATCGAGGACCACCAGGCAATATTGTTCACCGCCTATCGCGACGGCAAGCTTCACGATCCCTCGGCAACCATCGGCCTCGTCACGGTTGAACAGATCGGCACCACGCTCGGCCGATATCTCGGCGAGCAGCGTGCGCGGCGAGCGCTCGAAGCCTATTGGCAGGAGTTCGGCGACCATGCCCACGCCAACGATCCGGCCAGCGCCGACCTGATCCGTTACTCGGAGGAGACGCTTGCAAGCGCGATCGGGTCGTCCTCATCGCGGCTGGTGCATTCGCTGCTGCTGCAACGATACGAAGAGACCTCAAGCACGAACCTGCAGTTGCTCGACCAGGCCACGGAGGCCATCCGCTACAATCAAAGCGTTCTTCAGACGGCGCTCGATCAGCTGGACCAGGGGATTACGGTTTTCGACGCGGATCACCGCCTTTCGTTCTGGAACCGCCAGTTCCGGACCCTGCTCGACCTTCCGGTGGAATTTGGACAGGCCGGCACCCCTCTTTCAAAAGTCGCAGTCCAGATCGGCCAGAAGCACCGGATTGACAAAAACGACAAGAACTTCGTCGACCTTGAAGCCAGAATCCTCAACAAGCGGGGCGCATGGGGACTAGCCCTACAAAAGGCCGAGAGAATTCTCGAGATACGTTCGAGCCCCATGCCGGGCGGCGGTATCGTGACGGCATGGAACGACGTCACCGAGCGCATGATGGTCGCGGAGGCGCTTCGCGAAGCCAATGAGTCTCTGGAGAAACGCGTCGAGGAACGAACCTCCGATCTGGTCCGCGCCAACCGCAAGCTGGAACAGGCGACCCAGGCCGCGGACCAGGCAAACCAGAGCAAGACCCGCTTTCTCGCCGCAGCCGGTCACGATCTTCTGCAGCCCCTCAATGCCGCAAAGCTTTACACCTCCACCCTGCTGGAATCGGGTGAAGCGGACCGGACGCTTGAGCTGGCAAACAATATCGGCAAATCGCTGGAATCGGTCGAAGAGATCCTCGGTTCGGTACTCGCGATCTCCAGACTCGACAGTTCCAGTCACAAGATCAATATCGGGGACTACTCGCTGCAGCGCCTGCTCGACCAACTTGAAATCGAGTTCCGCCCGATGGCGGAAGAAAAAAACATCGACCTGCGCATCATCCCAACAACGCTCTGGGTCCGGAGCGATGCGGCCTATCTCCGTCGCCTGCTGCAAAACCTGATTTCGAACGCACTAAAATATACCGAGAAGGGAAAGGTCCTCGTCGGCTGCCGCCGGACCGCCAATACGATCAACATAGCGGTTGTCGACACGGGCCTCGGCATCTCCGAGGCGGACCGCAAGACGATCTTCGCCGAATTCGAAAGACTCGATGCCGGAGCAAAGCTGGCGCCCGGGCTCGGACTCGGCCTTTCCATTGTCGATCGTATTTCGAAATTGCTGGATCATCCGATCGAATTCGGCTCGGTACCGGGGAAAGGAACTTATTTCTCCGTCACGGTTCCCCGTGTCGCCTCCAAAGCTGCAAGCGGGCGGCGCAGGGGCCAGCAAGGGTCGACCAGCGCGAATCGCCTGCAGGGCATGCGCCTTCTCTGCATCGATAACGACCCGTCAATCCTTGACGGAATGCGCGGTCTCCTGGGGCAGTGGGGCTGTATCGTGGCAACCGCCACCGACGGAAAAACAGCCTGCCGGATCATCGAAGGTAATGAAAGCCAACAGGCCTTCATACCCGACGCTGCGCTGGTCGATTATCACCTCGACAATGAAAACGGGATCGACGCGGCAGCCCTTATCAGGAGCGCGGTTGCCAACCGGGCGAACGGGCGCAACCTGCCATGCGTTCTGGTTACCGCGGATCGTTCCGCGGAGGTCAAGAAACTTGCGGAGACGCGCGGCATAAATGTCCTTAACAAGCCCGTCAGACCAGCCGCGCTGCGGGCGATGCTATCGCAAACCGTAATCCAGAAGATCGCCGCCGAGTGAGATCGTTCGTCTGACGGATCCAGCTCATGCAGGCCGCGCATCGCTTGATTGATTACAAAGCTTACTAAGCGGATGACTGGTCGCCGGACCCATTTGCCATAACGGCTTCTGCGGTGGCGCCGAGCTTGCCAAGCTGAATGACCGCCTGCGTTCGGCTGTCGACCCTCAACTTCAACAATATCGCGGATACGTGTGCCTTTACCGTGGCTTCCGAGACACCGAGCTCATAGGCGATCTGCTTGTTCAGCAGGCCCTCGCCCAACATGCCCAGAACGCGGGTCTGCTGTGGCGTCAGACTGCGGAGCCTTTCGATCAACTCGCTTTCCTCATCGGATGCGCCGCTGTTCGGATCGATGTTTTCAGGAACATAGACCTCCCCAAGCAGGACAAGCCTGACGGCCTCACGCATTTCGTCGATGGAAGAGGATTTGGGTACATATCCCGCCGCACCCATCGCTAGCGAGCGGCGGATCGTGCCTGTGTCTTCGGTTGCAGAAACAATGACCACCGGCGCTGAGGGATAGTGGGCGCGCAACTGCGCCAGTCCGGAGAGGCCCTGTGAACCGGGCATCTGTAGATCAAGCAGCACGAGATCGAACTCCTCGTCGGCCAACTTTTCCATGGCGTCATTGAAGCTGCCCGATACCGAAACCTGACAATCTTCTTTTAGACCGCCGATCGCGCTGACCAGTGCGTCCCTGTATAGCGGATGATCGTCCGCCACCAGAATCCTCGTCGCTTCAGCCATATTTTACGGTATTCCTCCCGAACAACCGCTTTTAGCATGCCGTTTA
>JAHEHW010000171.1 GCA_024639745.1 Salaquimonas sp.
ACAACGCCGTCCGCATTCTTATCGTCAAAAGCGCTAACGACGTTGCCTTAGCGATAGCGGAATCCCTGTCCGGTTCCGTTGACTCCTTTGTAGCGAGAATGAACCGGGAAGCACAAAATCTCGGATTACAGGATACGCAGTTTGTCAATCCAAACGGCCTCCACGATGAAGCGCAGTACACATCGGCGCGTGACCTCGCCATTTTGGCCCGAACCATTCTCAAACGCTTCCCGCAATATCGTGACCTGTTCGCCACTCCGACACTGCGTTCCGGTGATCACCTGCTATATTCCTACAACCTTCTGCTCGAGCGTTTTGATGGGGCCGACGGCATGAAGACGGGCTTCGTCTGCGCTTCGGGCTACAACATGGTCGCCAGCGCAACGCGTGCAGGCCGTTCGATACTCGCCGTCATTCTGGGTGCTGAATCTCAGACCGAGCGCGCTGTTACCGCCGCGAGGCTTTTGCTGACAGGCTTTGATCAAGCGACCGGGCGGCCCATTGATACACTGGTTCGCCCGGAAGCCGTTAGCGGACCGAACAACCTGCGACCTCAGATGTGCTCGGAACAGGCGCGACAGAACAGATACGACCCGGCACCGCAATTTGCGGAGCTAAGTTCGCTCTATCTGAACAAACGAACGATCGAGAAAGAACCCCTTACCGTCTCCGTCGGCAATATCACCGGCCCCGCTTCGGAAGGATGGCTCTCCAGGAAATTCGACGATATCCCACTGCCATCTCGTCGCCCGGAAAATCTGGTAGAAAGCGCGTCTGTTCTTGAAACGCCCGCGTCCGCCGGATTTCGTGGGAGTATACCGATCCCCGAATTGAGGCCTGAGGCAGGTCAACTTTGAGCCAGGATCAGGAAACGCGCGCCACGTCGGTATTCTTGCTTTCCGGATTCCTTGGAAGCGGTAAGACCACCCTGATCAGGAGAGTATTGGAAACCGAAAAGATCGATAGGTCAAAACAGGCGCAAACGGCCGTCATCGTCAACGAATTTGGAGCCGTGGGGCTCGACCACCGGATGATGGCTGAAGCGCGGGATGATATAGTTGATGTATCCGGAGGCTGCTTTTGTTGCAGCGCAAGCACCCCGTTGATCGAAACGCTTGAGAAGATTCTCAAAAAAGAGCCTCATCAGATAATCATTGAAACCTCGGGGCTGTCGGATCCGCAGCGGGTGATGGGCTCGATACTTACCGCACGCGCCAACGGCCTGCCTGTCCATATCGCTGGCGTTATCGTACTTCTAGACAGCATCAACGCAATCGATACGATCCGCAACAACGAAGAGGCTCGTCAGCAGCTCGCCTCAGCCGACCGGGTCGGCCTTACCAAGCTGGACCGCATTGCGGCGGATCAAAGAGACGCAATGATTGCCCGTCTGACGGCACTTGTAAAGCAGACCAACCCGCTGGCCGATATTAGATCAGCGGAATTGCCTGACGAGATGTTCACGTCTTTGTCTGTCAAATCGGCAGGCTTTGCCGAGCAGCATTGTGTGGTTCCGAACCTGAATGATGACGATCATCGGCATAACCGGATTGCCTGCTCCATTCTTGAAAGCCAATCACCTTTCAAACTGACTGAGTTGCAGGAATTCTTGAATTTTCTACTTGACCGGTATGGCAATTCGTTCATCCGCCTAAAGGGAATTGTACGCGTTGAAGGGGCTGACAACCCTCAAATCATACAGGCGGTCGGCAGCCATTTGGCGTCCATGGAGAAGGCCCATCCGATTTCGGCACCCGAGGCATCACAAATCGTCGTATTTACCGAGAATCTCCCGAAAAGCGCAGTCGAACATCTGTTTGCCGGCTTCTTCGGAAACGCGGTTAATGACGTCCCAGATCGAACAGCCTTGCTCGACAATCCGCTCAGCATACCTGGGATGCCGGCGCGAAGGCCCTGATCGCACAAGTACCCGAACGAGTCAGGCAGAATTCTCCACTCAAGAAGTCAAATCCAGATTATTTGCGAATGAGATACCGCTGGAAGCCTTCACCGGCCTCCGTCTTTACAAGCTCGTGCCCCTCATGAGTACAGAAATTGGGTATATCGACGGCTGCAAGCGGATCAGTCGTCTCGACCCACAAAAGGGTTCCCTCTTCCCTGGATTTCATAGCTTTCTTGGCCTTGAGCACAGGAAGTGGGCAATTCAGTCCACGGACGTCAAGAATATCTATTTCTGCCATCTTCGAGCACTCTCGCCTTGTTGAGAAGAAACCTGTTTGGATTGCCAGTTCCCCAACACTAGGTCAATTATGTCGGTCAGGGAATTGCAATCACGGGAAGCCGCAAAACATGTCCACGACGCCAGAAGAGATCACCACCTTTTGGAAAGAAGCTGGCTACGAGAAGTGGTTCATTAAGGATGATGCCTTCGATATGACCATCCGGGACCGTTTTCTGAAAGATGTCGAAGCTGCACGGAACGGCGAACTTGCAGACTGGAAAGACGGTCCACAGGGATGCCTCGCGCTCATACTCCTGCTTGATCAGTTCACCCGCAATCTGTTTCGCGGAGACAGTCAAGCGTTTGCCGCAGATGGTACCGCCCGGGACTTGGCAGACCTCGCATTGAAGAAAGACTATGCGACATCAATCGATTCTGAATTGCGGCCATTCCTATTCATGCCGTTCATGCATAGCGAAAGCATTTTTGATCAGATGCTCAGCTTGAAACTTCAGCACATGCATGGAGGGCCGGGCAATATAACGGCTGCCCGCGAGCACCTGGAGATAATTTACCGGTTCGGAAGGTTCCCGCATCGTAATGGGGTATTGCAACGTCACACGACGCCCGCCGAACAAGCCTATCTTGATAACGGGGGTTTCAAGGGTTGAAATCAGATATCGAACGCTTTCTTTACCTGATCGGATTATGGTGGGGCGAAATTGAATTGACCGAATTTACCAAATCATAATCTTGGCGGCGCAACCGCGTTTCCATTCATGTATGCTCTAAGAGGGGGGCGTGCGCATTGTCAATCTATTGCTTGCGTCTGAATGACGTCAACATCGCCTCGATGATTGTGTTCAGAAGCGGCGATCGCGTTTTTTCTCAGGGAAATTGCGTTCCACGAGACATACGCAAAATTCGCACCGGGATTACTGCTGATGAACCGCTTCAGCGAAAGCTTGCATAGTCAGCCGTCGATCAAATCTGCGGAATCGCTCGCCTCGCCGGGAAATGGTTGGATGCGGGGAGTCTGGCCTGACGAGGTTGGACTTGAAACCATCGTGATTGGCCGGAATACGCCAGCCGTAGACAAGCTTGCAGACTCGTTCTGATTCCATTATCGCGCCGAAGCCATTCTCAAGCGGCTCCTGGGGCGCGATACCTGATCGCCTTAGTCCCGTTTGAAACTCCCAAAAAACGCCACGGCTGCCAGCCCTGTCGCTGCGACTACATTCCATCCTGCAAATGAAAGCCCCAAGAATCGTGCCGCTGCTTCATTGCATGAAGGAGGTTTCTCTATGGCAAGCGACTCGAAGAGATTATCGACATCCGTAACGATACTGGCGCCACCAGCCGCGCAGTCCGTGGGACCCTCCCACCAGGCCCACTCAACACCGGCATGATGGACACCGAGGACAACCGCGTAAACCATCAGCAAGCCTACCACCGCCAGCAAACCACGAATGACCATGGGCCGGGCTCTCACAAGCGCTGCGGCGAGACCAAGTGCTGAAATTGGTATGGCCGTGTAGTAAGGCACCCGCTGGCCCAGGCAAAGCTTGCACGGCACGTACCCGCCGATATGCTCAAAGCCGAGCGCAGTGAGAATTACGATGCTTATGCCCGCAAAAACCATGGCGAGAGTCATCGTTTGCGTCCTGGAAGTCGGGCTGTTCAGCCAATTCATGATTCAAACCCTCAAAACACGTAGCGAACCGCAACGAAACCGCCAATCAGCAAAACCACGGCGATCGTGAACATCAGACCAAGTCGCCGCTCGATAAACTCGCGGATAGGCTCGCCAAACAGATAGAGCATCCAGGAAACGAGATAGAAACGCGCGCCCCGGCCAACAAGACTTACGACTGTGAAAACAATAAGATCGAGCCCGGTTGCGCCGGAAAAAATCGTCAGGACCTTGTATGGGAAGGGTGTTACCGCAGCAAACAAAACGCCCCAGCCGCCCCAAGTATTGTACCAGTCCGCTACAGCCTGGAAGGAGTCTTCCTTGCCATAAAACGCAAGGATAGGTTGCCCAACCAATTGGAACAATTGCGCACCGATGAAATATCCAAGATAGGCTCCGAGTATTGAAGCGGCCAGACAAACCGTGCCGTAGAAGAACCACTTGGCGCGCTTCGCGAGCACCATCGGAATGAGCATGATATCCGGCGGAATCGGAAAAAATGAGCTCTCAGCAAAGGACACGCCAAAAAGCGCCCAGGTCGCCCTGGGGTGGCGCGCGAGGCTGAAGACCCAATCATAGAGCCTACGAATCAAACGGTTAGAGGCTGCTATCATGGAGAGCCTGCGAAGCAAAATCCTGAGCGCCGTCTACGGCATTCCTGCACCGACCGCAACCGCTTTGAGAAAACCTTGAAACCGCAGGTGAATCCGCTTGACCGTCAGGGGAAATAGGCACTAGAAGGCCAATCGGGCCCCTGTGGCGGAATTGGTAGACGCGGTAGATTCAAAATCTATTGCCTTCGGGCGTGCTGGTTCGAGTCCGGCCAGGGGCACCATTCCCTTTTTAATGGTTTACTGGTCTCCGGCTGACGCGGCAAAGGCGGGCGTTAGGCGGGTCCGGTCCGACAGAGGTTTATGCCGAGACTGAGGGCCTGGTAAGCCCCATACCCAAGCGCTACTGGGAGAAAATTTCCCGCGGAAGCTCAATACGGGCGGCAAACCCATCCTCAGGATAATCGATCGAAATCTTGCTGCCGATAACCTTGTCTAGCCCGCGCTGGATCAGGATCGAACCAAATCCTTGCCCGTCCGGCTCGATGACCCGCGGTCCTCCATGCTCTTTCCAATTAAGGATGATGGTTTCGATATCTTCATGTTCCGAAAGGCTGACTTGGATGTCTACGGTTCCACTTGGCTTGCTAAGGGCTCCGTGTTT
>JAHEHW010000172.1 GCA_024639745.1 Salaquimonas sp.
CGCGAAACCGAATGTCTCAAGAGTCGGCAGAGCTGCTCTTCGGACGCATAATAGCGACGGTCCGCTTCCCGCCCTTTCAAGACCTTCGATTAAGGTCGGCTTTCGGCCCAAAGCTGTCGTTGGCGGGCGCCGTGGTAAGAGGCGAACTTGGGTCAAACCAAAACATTAACTTGATGCCGCAGCCGGGACATACCTATAAAAATTGCATGTTCGCTTGTGGCTCGAAATGGATTCGGCTTGAAGGAGTCCAATCCGGAGTTAACTGGGATATAGATCGCTTTATGGTGATGGTAGCAGGAAATCAGGAACCAGCGCAGTTCGCTCCATATCAGCTTTCACATCTCGTCCAGCAAGGAAACCATGATCGGTTACGAGCGCGGATCTAATTCCAGCGACCTGAGCACCAAGGATATCGGTGTGCAGGCTGTCGCCAACCATAAGCACACGCTCCCGTGAAATCTCCGGATCCAAACGATTAAAGGCAAGTTCGTAAATGTTCCGGAACGGCTTGCCGAAGAATTCCGGCACAATGCCTGTCCGATCGGCCAACCTATGAGCAAAATAACCTGGCTCGATCGAGAAACCTTGCTCTCGCGGGGCAACGATATCAGGATTTCCGACATAGACCGGCCTTGGGAATTTCGAAATAGAAGCTTCAAGCATTTGCTGACGCGCTTCGGTCCATGTTGCACTTCCGATCATCAAAACCCTGTCGACGATGTCGTAATCGTATGGATCTTCACGGAGGCGTATATGGTCGAGTCTTTCGAATTCAGCTACTGGAATGCCATCGCTTACCATCAGTCCCCATTTCAAACCGCTACCATCATTAACAGCTTTCACCAATGCTCGACGGCTTGTCACGACATCTTCTGGTTGGAAACTATATCCGAGGCTCTTGTATTTCTGTATCAGGCGTTCATGTGGGAAGCCCGCCGCATTCGAAACGACGATCACCCGCTTGCCCGCAGATTGCAGCGCGGCTACGCGTTCAGGCACGCCCTCGATAGCTGCCTCACCGACATTCAGAACACCAAATGCGTCCAGAAAGAACGCGTCAAAATCATCAGCGATTTCACTGAGGTTCTTCGCAACCTTGGGGACACTGCCTCTTGTCGGCGGATCAGGCAAACGATGCCGCGCCATCTCATACGCATCCAACGCGTCGTCTGCCGATAACGAATTGCTCAAATAATTGCGCCCCTGATCTTGGCAGAAATCCATTCGCTGACAACAACCGCTACGAGGATTACCAGCAGAATGAGACTGACCTGCGGCCACGCCAGAACATTGAGAGAGGCCTGAAGCTGAAGCCCGATTCCGCCAGCGCCCACCAGGCCCAGAACGGTGGACTCGCGAATATTGATATCCCAGCGAAATACGGCGATTCCGGCAAAAGCTGGCATAATCTGGGGCGCAATCCCGTAAGCCATCACTTGCCAACGAGACGCGCCTGTACTTGCAATTGCTTCAACTTGACTGCGATCGATTTCCTCAATGGCCTCGTAAAGCAGCTTGGCACAGAATCCTATTGAACGGATTGCGATTGCAATAACGCCGGCAAAGACGCCGGGTCCGATTATGGCAATCAGCAGCAAGGCCCAGATCAGGGAATTGATCGAACGGGTGGAGACGATGATTAATAGCGCCAGCGGTCGAATGAAAAGCACTGACGGCGTTGTATTTCTTGCTGCAAGAAAGGCTGTGGGAACAGCAAGCACTAGTGCAATAAGCGTGCCGAACGTCGCGATATTGAGCGTATCCCATATCGGGCGCCCGAGCTGGGTCAGATATTCTAGCCGGGGCGGCGTCGCGCGGTCCCATATGTCCCCTGCAATTCTTGGTGCGTCCCAGACGAAGAACCAGGTCGTCGCTTCGGAGATTTGCTGCCAGCAGTACAAGAAAACGGCAACGCAAATTAGCCAGACGAACCATCTTGTCAGACTTTCACCGGTCGTTCGGCGCTGCCATGTTTTAGTCTGTCCGTTGTCGGAAATCGGCATTACTGAACTCGCGCTCTGATGACGCCCGACAGATACTCAAGTGCCATGACGATGCCGATGATCAGAAGGAGGATCGCAGCTGCTGTATCGTATTCATAGCGATCAAATGCCGTATTCAGCGTCGCGCCGATTCCCCCTGCTCCGACCAGTCCGAGGATTGCGCTTTCGCGAAAGTTGATATCGATCCTATACATCGACAGTCCAATAAGCCTCGGCATGACTTGTGGCTGAACACCATAGTTTATCCACTGCAACCAGCGGGCTCCCGAGGCGCGGATCGCTTCGGCCTGAGATCGGTCCATCGCCTCGATATCTTCAGCAAGGAGCTTTGAAAGGAAACCGATGGTCGCGAAAGCTAGCGTCAGAAAACCTGCCAGGGGTCCGAAACCAAATATGGCCACCAGCAGGATTGCTACGATGATCTCTTGCAGAGCACGGCTCAGAGCAACGATGCCGCGGCAAAGCAGGTAGATTGGAAGTGGCGCGATATTCCGGGCGGCGCCAAGGCCGATCGGAATCGAGATCAGGATGCCAACAACCGAGGCGGCAACCGTCATGACTAGGCTTTCGAGCAGGCCTCCCCAGATATCCTCCCAACGTGAAATGAAGTCAGGTCGAGTGAATGAAATGATGAATTGCCATCCACGGTCGAGCCCTTCGTAAACTCTGGACCAATTGACTTCTATCGTAGAAAAGGCTGCTATCAGATAAGCAGCAAAACCTAGAATGATCGCCCATCTTAGAACTGGATTCGGCACAAATGGCGGCTTCTTCCACCTCTTGCCCAGCATATCATCCAGTTCTGCATACGCGGGAGTGGTCACAGGGCCCCCTCTATTTGTTCGGGCTCCTCCTCAGACTCCTGTTCGTTCACCTTCTGGATTGTCGCTTCCCAATCCTCCTTGCCGTAAATCGTGGTCAGGACATCCGGTGTTAGACGATCTGGCGGCCCATCGAACTCTATCGAGCCGAGCCGAAGGCCAACAACTCTTTGGACGAACATCTGAGCCAAGGCGACATCATGTATGTTGATGATTGCCGCGAGGCCGCGTTCTCGGCAGAGCTCTGTTATGAGCCGCATGATCTGTCGGCTGGTCTTTGGGTCGAGCGAAGCTGTTGGTTCATCAACCAGCAAGAGCTTCGGATTTTGGATGAGAGCGCGACAAATGCCGACCCGCTGCCGTTGGCCTCCGGACAATTCATCCGCGCGCTTGTCAGCCATGTGCAGCAGCCCTACCCGGTCGAGAAGCCTAAAGGCCTCGTCGATATCCGATTGGGGATATTTGCGAAAAAAGCTCCGCCAGAAACCGACATAGCCGAGCCGACCTGACAGCACATTCTCCATCACCGTTAATCGCTCAACAAGGGCATATTCCTGAAAAATCATGCCCATTTCCCTGCGGGCACGACGAAGGCCGCCTGCGCCGAGGCGCGTCAATTCCGAGCCATCCAGCCAAACCTCGCCGCTCGACGGTTCCACCAGCCGGTTGATGCAACGAATAAGCGTCGACTTGCCTGCTCCGGAAGGACCGATAAGCGCGAGAACCTGACCTGCTGGCACTTCGAGATCGACCGCTTTCAGCGCCTGATCGCCAGTCTTGTATGTTTTCGTCAGTTTCCTGATGCTTAGCATGACTTGTCCCAACCTGACAGTTGGCGGGCTTCAAAGCCCGCCAACCCTCTTGTCACTCGCAGGCGTAGCTTACGTCGTTAGCTGCATCGATCTTGCGGATCACCTCCCACTCTTTCTGATAGGTGATCGGGATGAACTGTGCTTCACCGTTTTTGGAAAATTCTTCTTCGAGAGAAGTGCCACTCCATTCGAATTCGAAGAATGCGTCCTGTATGGCTTGCTGCAACTCCGGCTTCAGGTTGTAAACAACGCCGTATCCTGTCGTTGGGAAAGTCTGGGACTTGTAAATCGTAACAAGCTGATCTTCTGTTACGACTTCGCGGGCCAGCATCCGGGCCTTGACTGAGTTCGCGATCGATGCCGCCGGATAGTCCTTATTGGCAACACCAAGAATCGAGTTGTCGTGTTTGCCGGAAAATACTGGCTCGAAATCCTTTTCAGCTACCATCTCGAAATCGCCCTTGAGAATCGCTGAAGGCGCTTTGAAACCGGAATTCGATGTCGGAGAAGTGAAGGCCAGCTGCTTGCCTTTTATATCCTCGACCTTCTCTATTCCGCTTCCCGGATAGGTTATGATTTCCATCTCATATCCGTAGGAACCATCTGCGCCAGCCATGATGGTGAAAGGGCGAAACCCTGCGCAATTGACTGCCAAGGGATTCGATCCAGTGTTGAAACCGGCGATATGCAACCGTCCGGAACGCATCGCCTCGATCTGGGCGGCATTCGATTGTACGGGAAAAAAAACGATATCCTTACCGGTCTTTTCGCTCAGGAAGTCCAGAAAGTCTGACCAGGCAGTTTTGTAAACGGCAGGGTCCTCAACCGGGGTATAGGCGAAAATCAAGGGATTTGGATCGATAAGCTGACTCTCATCAGTCGGTATATCCGCGATCAGATCCCCATCCGTGTCGCAGAAACGGTCGTTCAGCGCGCCGCGCTCGCAGTCCTGCGCCGAGGCCGGTGCAGCGAGCATCATGAGCGATGCAATCGAAGCCCCCAAGATCATCTTCCATTGAACTCTCATATTAACTCCTCCCAATGATGACGGCAATTTTCCGAATTTATTGATTGCTGTGGCAGGGTGCTGCCAAGAGGCCAAGTTTGTCTTCAATTTCGAGAGAAAGCAAGCTAGAGAGTTGATTTCTCTTTTACTTGTTAACAACGGCACTGGATAAGTTGTTTGAAGTAGCTATAGATAACACAATCTAAGTTTGACCATGTGGTCAGAAATAATCCGTGATAACGTCAAAATTTGCTGCACTGAAAAGATAGTAGAAATGTCGGCTTCTGGCACGAAACGGACTCCCAACCCCATATCGCAAGCCCAACATTATTTTTTGAAACAAGTTTCTCAAAAATCCGCATAGCTTATGTTCATGACAATTACTGCGAAGGTCCGCTTTCCGCGGCGGGTTCAA
>JAHEHW010000173.1 GCA_024639745.1 Salaquimonas sp.
ACCCGGAATAATGCGCTGGCACGCATCCTGCTGCCTAAGACCTGAACAAATCAGGCAGGCGAATATGCGTATCAATAGAAGACATTTGCTCAAGAGAATCGGGTTGTCCTCAGTTACTGCCACGCTTGTTTCTTCAGGCGCCTTGGCCACATCGACCGACCAGGAACTGCCAATTTCACTGGCCGATCTGCGCGGCACGGCCAATGCGAACAAGTTGGGACTTCGGCCCGGCGCCGTCGATGATCAGAGTAAGCGACTGCAGGAGATTCTCGACCGAGCGGCTCAAAAGAACAAACCGGTCTTTCTGCCGCCGGGAAACTATTACGTATCAAATCTTTCACTGCCGTCTCGAACGCGACTAATGGGCATTGCCGGCGCGTCCAGGCTCGTCTATTCCGGCAACGGCCATTTCCTAATCGGAGAAAATGCCGACCACATCGAAATTTCCGGCATCGTCGCCGACGGTGCGAACCGCGACCTGTACGAGTATGCTGCAGCAGCAATACAATTATCGAATATAGGCCATGCCGTCATCGACAATTGCCAGATTATCGGCAGCACCGCGCGGGGCATTCAGATCGAACGCTCCGCAGGTAGGATCGAGCGAACGCAGATCAGCGGATGCGCCGGCGACTCCGCCGTTTACGGACTTGAAAATCATGCACTTCAAATCGATGGCAACACCATCTCCGACTGCTATGGCGGGGGCATCACGGTACATCGATGGAAGCGGGAGAGTGACGGCACTACCGTTACGAATAACCGTATTACCCGCGTGGGTATAGACGCGAAGACTGCAATTGGTGGCGGCCACCCGAAGCCCGAATACTTCGGCATCAAAGTGTTCCGGGCGGATAATTGCATGCTTTCCGGCAACCGGGTTACCGGCGTTCTTGGCACCGGTATTAAGGTAAGCAATTGCGACGGCGTTCAGATTACCGGAAACACCTGCCTGCAATCACAAGGGGGCGGCATTGTGTGTGATATGAAAGCCAGCGGATTGATGTTGACGTCAAATCTAGTGAACGGCGGCACTGGCGGAATCTCAATCTCCAGCGATCGGCGAGACGGGTTACCGTCTGTTTGCACCGGCAATATTGTCCGCAACATAGAGACGGCAAAAGAAGAACCCGAAGACTTCGCAAGCGGAAACGGAATCACAGTCGAGCGCGACGTAGCATTGAGTTCGAATGTGATTGACGGGGTAGAACGCTATGGTCTTCGCCTGGGGTGGGGAGAAGAACTCGGCGACGTTATCGCTACCGGCAATATCATCCGTGGCGCCGAGGTTGGAATTTATGTCAGCGTGGTCGAAACCACGGGAAGCGTTCAGATCGCCGACAATACGATTAGCCTGACAACGCTTGGCAAGATCGTTGGTTTTCGCTGGTCAGAAGCTGTAACAGGCGATCTGACAAGCATGCCGGACCCGCAATATTCGCATCTATCCATTGGCCGGAACAGTGCAAGCTAGTTCACCGATCTGACATAACCTTAATTCTGCATTAGCCTTGTTTTGGGAGATATTGAAGACGTATCTTACCTAAGGATAGGTACAATGTCGAAAGCATTAAAAAGAATCCGACTAGATTCCGTTGATCAGTTGTTTTTGGCAATCAATATGCTTGGAATATTTTCGGTAACCTATATCGCGCTCTGATTTCCGGAAGCGGGCACGCAGCATCGAAAGCGGCGAGCAAATTCAGCCTTCGCTTTTGGTGCCGTACTCGTGCTCCCCGACAATTGCGATACGCAGAATATTCGTCGTACCGGCGGTTCCGAACGGAACACCTGCGGTGATAACGACCCGATCGCCGTTCTTTGCCAGCTTTTCACGCCGCGCGATTCTGGTCGATTTTCCGACCATGTCGGCAAAACCCTCGACGTCGTCACGCGTCTTGACCGAATGCACCCCCCAGGCAAGCGACAACTGGCGCGCAACCTTGATGTCCGGGGTAAGGCCCAGAATGGGGACAAGCGTCCGCATCCTGGAAACCCGGCGCACTGTCGATCCGGTCTTCGTAAATGTCGAAACGGCTGCACAGCCTCGGATTCTGGCCACGTCGCAAGCTGCCGAAGCAATGCTGTCGCTGTCATCCGGTTCAATCCGCAAGGGAACCGCATGCAGGATATTGTCAAAATCTGGATCGGCTTCGGTTGCCGCAATGATCCGGTCCATGGTCTTCACAGCTTCGACCGGATATTTACCGGCTGCTGTCTCCGCAGACAGCATAACCGCGTCCGCCCCTGCATAGACGGCTGTCGCCACATCGGATGATTCCGCGCGTGTCGCCACCGGTTCATTGATCATCGACTCAAGCATCTGAGTTGCGACGATCACGGGTTTGCCCTCAGAGCGGCAGGCGGCAATGATCTTCTTCTGAATTTGCGGCACCTGTTCAGGCGGCATTTCAACGCCCAGATCACCGCGCGCCACCATAACCGCATCCGACAGGGCAATGATACCGTTGAGATTCTCGATCGCGGCCGGTTTTTCCAACTTGGTCAGTATTCGGGCGCGTCCTTTGATCAGCGATTTCGCACGGTGAATGTCATCCGGCTTCTGTACAAAGGAAAGCGCGATCCATTCAACGCCCTGTTCAACCGCGAATTCCAGGTCCCCGCGGTCTTTCTTGGTCAGGATATTGATCGGCAGGATCGTGCCCGGGACGTTAACGCCCTTTCTGTCCGATATGACGCCACCATTCAGGATCTTCGTCACCAAGACCTTGCCGTCGTTCGATTGAACGCTCATGCGCAGGCGTCCGTCATTTACCAGGACATCCTCCCCCGGCTTGATCGCCGCAAAGATTTCCTTGTGCGGCAGCGTCACCTTGGTGTGATCGCCCTCGACTTCATTCAGGTGCAGCTCAAAGCGCTGGTTTTTCCTCAGCGTCTCCTTGCCCTTGGCTAAGGTACCGATCCTGAGTTTCGGCCCTTGCATGTCCGCGATGACGCCGATCGGCCGTTCGTTTTCCTGTTCCACCCGCCGAATGATCTCAAGTCTGGCTGCGTGCTCCGCGTGGCTACCGTGAGAAAAGTTCAGGCGAAAGACATCCGCGCCGGCACGAAAAAGATCCCGGATGGTCTTGTAGTCGGAACTCGCCGGACCGATGGTCGCGACGATTTTGGCATAGCTGTCTCGTTTCATGAATTGTCCGATCCTGGGAGGAATGATTGGATTCTCAACCTGATTCTTATGTAAACGCGGTGAAACCCGCAAGGCTACCCGCCGACAAATGCGCAAGCAGAACGCCGCGGCACCCGCGCTAATTGAACATCGCTTCCCGTTGCCATCAACGGCATCGCGATGAACATACAAAAAAACCGCGCCCACGGAGGCGCGGTTCACTATGCTTTTCCGGGGGGATGAACCGAAAGCGTCAGCCGATCGCTTCCAGCAGCGTCTCGCCCAGCTTTGCCGGTGATGGCGAGACCTTGATGCCGGCTGCCTCCATCGCGGCGATCTTGTCTTCCGCGCCGCCCTTGCCGCCGGAGATGACAGCGCCCGCATGGCCCATGGTCCGTCCCGGTGGCGCTGTGCGCCCCGCAATGAAGCCAGCCATCGGCTTCTTGCGGCCTTTCTTGGCCTGCTCGATCAGCCATTCGGCTGCCTCTTCCTCCGCCGATCCGCCGATCTCACCGATCATGATGATCGATTTTGTTTCATCGTCGTCAAGGAACATGTCGAGCACATCAATGAATTCTGTGCCTTTGACCGGATCACCGCCGATACCGACGGCAGTCGTCTGACCAAGACCCGCATTCGTGGTTTGGAAGACTGCCTCGTAGGTCAGCGTGCCGGAGCGGGACACGACGCCGACTGATCCCTTCTTGAAGATGTTGCCGGGCATGATGCCGATCTTGCATTCATCCGGTGTCAGTATGCCCGGGCAGTTTGGGCCAACGAGCCGCGAGGCGGACTTCTCCAGATGGGCTTTCACAGTGATCATGTCGGATACCGGGATGCCCTCGGTAATACAAACAATCAGCGGGATCTCGGCTTCAATCGCTTCCATGATTGCGGCGGCGGCGCCCGACGGCGGCACATAGACGACGGATGCGTTGGCGCCGGTGGCTTCCTTGCCTTCCTTGACGCTTGCGAAGATCGGCAATTCAGTACCCTTGGCAGCGCCGTTCTCGGCAGTCCAGATGGTTCCGCCCTTTTTGGGGTGGATCCCGCCGACCATCTTCGTCCCATGATAGGCAAGCGCCTGCTCGGTATGGAAGGTGCCGGTCTTGCCCGTAAGGCCCTGGACTAGCACCTTGGTATTCTTATCGATCAAAATGGACATGGCTATCAGGAACCCTTCACTGCTTTGACAATCTTTTGCGCGGCATCATCGAGGTCGTCGGCGGCGATGACGTTCAGCCCCGACTCGTTGATGATCTTCTTACCAAGTTCGACATTGGTGCCCTCGAGTCGGACAACGAGCGGCACCTGCAGGCCAACTTCCTTGACCGCTTCGACCACGCCTTCCGCGATGACGTCACAGCGCATGATGCCGCCAAAGATGTTAACCAGAATGCCCTTCACGTTCGGATCCGACGTAATGATCTTGAACGCCGCGGTCACCTTTTCCTTCGAAGCGCCGCCGCCAACGTCCAGGAAGTTGGCCGGTTCGGCACCGTACAGCTTGATGATGTCCATGGTCGCCATCGCAAGGCCGGCACCGTTGACCATGCAACCGATATTGCCGTCGAGAGCGACATAGGCGAGATCATATTTGGACGCTTCGATTTCCTTGGGATCTTCTTCCGTCTTGTCCCGCAATTCCACGATATCGGGATGGCGGAAAAGCGCGTTGTTGTCGAAAGAGACCTTCGCGTCCAGAACCCTCAGATGCCCGTCTTTCATGACGATCAGCGGGTTGACTTCAAGCAGGCTCATGTCCTTTTCGACGAATGCCCTGTATAGCGCCGGGAAAAGCGTCTTGCCGTCTTCGGCGGCCGCTCCGCTCAATTCGTAGGCCTTGTTGAGTTCATCGATATCGGCAGCTGTAATACCAGCCAGTGGGTCGATTGCGATGGTGTGGATTTTCTCCGGGGTTTCT
>JAHEHW010000174.1 GCA_024639745.1 Salaquimonas sp.
CATTTCGACCAGCTGGGAGAGTTTCTCGCTTCGCAATTCGGTGTTTTCGGCCCGATCCTCTTTGCCGTCTACCTGCTGGCGCTTTTGCGTCTTGGGATTGAAGGCGCCAGCCGGGAGCAGAAGCTGCTGATCGCGTTTTCTTTGCCGGTCCTGCTTCTGATTTCTTTTCAGGCTGTCATGAGCAAGGCCTATGCTAACTGGGCGGCGACCACTTATCCGGCTGCAACGATCCTTCTCGCCCAACTCCTCGTCACTCGCGTACCGGCACTCTGGACACGCGTATCGCTGGGGCTACACGGGTTTGTTTTCGCCGTTCTTGCGGTCGCGGTCTGTTTCGCAGCGCCGGGACAATTGCCGGTGCCCGATGACCGAAATCCTTTTGAGCGGATGTGGGGTGGACGCCACCTCGCGGACGCTGCGTCAGAGATACTCGATGGTGGCGACTATACGCATATTCTTTCCAATGGTCGCAAACGTACGGCAACCCTGATTTACTATCTACGAGATCGCGATGAATCGGTACTTGCTTGGCGTGATAGCGGTCATCCTGAAGATCATTTTGAATTGACGCGCGCTTTACAGGATATGAATCCGGATATTCGAAAAAGGGCTGTCTTTTTGCTTCCGACCTCGGGCGACTCCGCGTCATCGCGTCTTGCCGAGCGTTTTGAGGTCATCGAGCGGGTCGGTGAAACGGAGAATTATCCGGGCAGCGGCAAAACCATTTCGTTTTACAAGCTTCAGGGATATCGGGAATGAAAAAATCTGCTGAAGCTATACCGCTCCGACGGCGGACACCCGAATGGGTCGAGCAGGAATCACACTTTGCAAGCCGTGTGCTGATATTCGCGGCGATTGCGGGTTTGCTTTTCGCCGGTATCTTCGCTGCCTTGCCCAGGCTCGATATCCAGATCGCAGGGCTTGTTTTCGACGGTGATGATTTCTGGTTGCAGGGAAGCGATTTCTGGTGGTGGCTCCGGCGATTGATGATGACCGGCTACGGCATCTTTTATGCCGTCATTATCGTTGGTGTCTTTTCGGCGTGGCTGAAAAGGACCGTGGTGTGGACGCTTTACCCATTGGAATGGCTGTATCTTGTACTCTGCTCGCTGCTTGGGCCCCTGCTTCTGACGAATGTCATTCTCAAAGATAATATCGGCCGCCCGCGCCCGAGATCGGTAACGGAGTTCGGCGGAGGCTTGGAATACAAGAACGTTTTCATGCCGGGAGGTGGTTGCGACGGTAACTGTTCCTTCGTCAGCGGCGAAGTTTCTTCCATGGTCATGATTTTCGCATCCCTGATGTTCATCATGCCCGGATGTCGAAAACTCTGGCTCTTCATCCTGTTCCCGGCTTGGGGTTTTTCGGCATTTCTACGGATTGGCGAGGGGGCTCATTTTGCGAGCGATACCCTCCTCGCCGGAACCTTCATGATTGCCGTTGCTGCCTCGCTCTACTGGTTGATGTTTCTGAGAGGAGCCGGGGGTGCGCGCGAGTAAACGCATCGCCCCGATGGTATCGTCTATTTGCCCAGACGCTGCAGGATTTTCATGACGTGCTCGTTGCCGGCGTTAAAGGTCCCGGCATCCGCCATATCCCTTATCGCCTCGATATTTTCGGCAATCTTCTCCGGCGTCCGATCGGCTTCGGACAGGTGTATGCCTTCCGATTCACGCAACTCGAGAACTGAATAGCTTCCCGCGCCGGCGAACATTATCGTGCGGTTCGGCGCATCGCGGCTGGTTAGATAGAGCGCCGCCGGTGAAACGAATTCCGGCGCCAGTGCTGAAAGCATTTCCGGGGTCATGATGTCTTCCGTCATACGGGTGGCTGCGGTCGGAGCGAGCGCATTGATGCGGATATCGTATTTCGCGCCTTCTATGCAGAGAGTGTTCATCATTCCGACAAGGCCAAGCTTGGCGGCACCGTAGTTGGCCTGGCCAAAATTGCCGTAGATCCCCGATGTCGAAGTGGTCATCAGGATGCGGCCATAGCCCTGTTCCCGCATGATGCTCCAAACGGCAAGCGCGCAATTCGCCGACCCGTTCAGATGCACATCGACCACGGCGCGCCAGTCGTCCGGTTGCATCTTGCCGAAGCTCTTGTCGCGCAGGATGCCCGCATTGTTGATTAGGACATCGATGTGCCCCCATTTTTCAATGGCCTGAGAGGCCATTGCCGCGCATTCTTCTGCATTGGTCACGTTAGCGCCGTTCGCTATCGCTTCGCCACCTTCCTCCGTAATTTCAGCAACCACCGTTTCCGCAGGCGAGAGCGAACCGCCGGTGCCATCTCTGGCGCCACCAAAATCATTTACGACAACCTTGGCGCCGCGCTCTGCCAATTGGAGGGCGTGGCTGCGTCCGAGCCCGTTGCCCGCGCCCGTTACAATCGCGACCTGTCCTTCGAAGCTTATTGTCATTTTGTATCCTTCCCGTATTTTTTATCGGTTTGGTCCAGAATTCTGAGCGTCAGCCAAACAGCTGAGAGGGCTGGTTTTGTTACGTTTTTGATTTCAATTTCCACCTTGAATCGCGAAAGCAGTTCACCCGGATTTCGAAGTGTTGCCTCGGTCAGTTGAAAAAGCGCACGAACGCGAGCGCCCTCCGGAACGGGATTGAGAAAGCGCACTTTTTCGAACCCGTAATTTATTCCCATGCGCGTACCGGTAATTTTGGGAAAGGTGGCCGCGGCAAAATGAGAAATCAGAGACAGGCTGAGAAAGCCGTGGGCGATCGTCCCGCCGAAAGGCGTCTCCGTACGGGCCCGCCGTGGGTCGGAATGTATGAATTGATGATCCAACGTCGCATCGGCGAAGCGATCGATCATTTTCTGGTCGACCGTCAGCCAAGGTGAGGCGGCGTGCCATTCGCCCGCAAGTGCCAGCCAGTTCTCCGGGTCTATGGCCTCCGGCATGTTATCACCAGCGCCTTTGTTCATTTGCCAAGTTTCAAGGCTTCTTCAAACAAGTTGGGGCCGGTCATGACATGGCATCCGCCGTCAACGGGGATGATCGCGCCAGTGACATATGAACCGCCCCTGCCGCATAGGTAAAGCACTGCGGCAGCGATATCGTCCGGCGCGCCGAGCCTGCCCAATGGAACCGCCCTGGATACAGCTTTTGCCTGTTCCGAGGTTGCGGTTGCGTGGGCGGTCATTCTCGAAGGAAACGGGCCCGGCGCAAGCGCGTTGACGCTGATATGACGGCCGGCAAGCTCTTTAGCCAGGATGCGGGTCAATTGGTGGACGGCCGCTTTCGATGCTGAATAGGAATAGGCCCCGTCGCCCATGGCGACAGTTCCCATGACCGAACCAATATTGACCACGCGGGCCGGGTCGTCGAGCGAGCCCGCTGCTTCGAGCTGCGGAAGCAACTCCCGCGTTAGATTGAACAGGCCGGTCACGTTGAGGTCGAGAACGCGGCCCCATGCATGATAGGGAAACTCGTCAAGCGACGCGCCCCAGGTCGTTCCGGCATTGTTGAAAAGAATGTCAAGTGTGTCGGTCCGCGCGCGTACCTCGTCTACAAGATTCTCGATTCCTTCTTCCGTCGCGACATTGCCAGCAAAGCCCTGAACATTGCCTGCCTCGTTCCGGCCGTTGATTTCAGCGGCAGCGGTTTCGCAAAGCGCCGCCTTGCGCGAAGCAATCATGACATTAGCGCCTGCGCTGGCAAGGGCCGTTGCAATCATCCTGCCGATACCGGTTGCGCCGCCTGTCACCAGAGCCGTTTTTCCTTCTAGGGAAAAGAGGTGTTCAAGCAGTACCATCGGCCTTGTTCCGTTTGAGATTTGGTTTCGTTCAGGGGGTGGTAGTAGGGCCTGAATTTAATTGGTACGTAAAGGTCTTGATTGGAATTTCCTTTGGGAGTGCGCCACCCGGAACGCGCAGGGAGAAAATAGATGGATCAAATGGCGCTCGGCATGAGTGAACGGTTGCGGCCCATCCATGAACAGGTCAGCCGGATGATCCGTGAAGAGATAGAACCCCTTGACGCGGAGTTTCTCGCGGAAGTCGAAAAGGGTGACCGTTGGCGCTACACAGAGCGGCAAACAGAGATCCTCGAGGGCTTGAAGGTCAAAGCCAAGGAACGAGGACTCTGGAATTTCTGGCTCACCGACAGCGAGCGGGGATATGGCCTGACCACGGTCGAATACGCCTATCTTGCCGAGGAGATGGGTAAGTCTCATCTCGCGGCCGAAGTCTTCAACTGCAACGCACCGGATACCGGCAATATGGAGGTTTTCGAGCGTTACGGCAGTGAAAAGCACAAGGAAGAATGGTTGTCGCGGCTGTTGGAGGGAGAAATCTGCTCAGCCTATCTAATGACGGAACCGGATGTAGCTTCGTCGGATGCGACAAATATTGAAATGCGCTGCGAGCATGATGGCGATCACTTTATTCTCAATGGCGAGAAATGGTGGTCTTCGGGCGCAGGTGATCCCAGATGCGCCGTTTACATTGTGATGGCGGCCAGTCCCGATCCGGATCGACCGAAACACCAACAGCATTCGATGCTGGTTGTCGATGCGAAGACGCCCGGGATCGAGATTCTGCGGTCGATGGAAGTTTACGGCATGGACGATGCCCCACATGGGCACATGCATATCCGGTTTACAGATGTTCGTGTGCCGGCGGAGGATATGCTGCTCGGCGAGGGCTGTGGGTTTCAAATCGCGCAAGGGCGGCTGGGGCCGGGCCGCATTCACCACTGCATGCGTGCGATCGGTCAGGCAGAGCGAGCGCTTGAACTCATGTGCAAGCGGTCGCTTGACCGCGAGGCGTTCGGTAAACCGATTGCGATGCTTGGCGCCAATTACGACATCATCGCGAATAGCCGCATGGAGATCGAACAGGCGAGGCTGCTCTGCCTCAAGGCGGCTTGGATGATGGATCAGGGAGACCCGAAAGCCGCCGCGCCCTGGATTTCCCAGATCAAGGTGGTGGCGCCGCTGATGGCGCTCAAGGTGATCGACGAAGCAGTGCAGATCCACGGCGCTCAAGGCATATCGCAGGATACGTTGCTTCCGCATGCCTGGAAACA
>JAHEHW010000175.1 GCA_024639745.1 Salaquimonas sp.
TTCTCGACGGTCAACACTTCGAACACGTCACTGGTAATGCTCTCATCAATGGTTTTCAAGTCATCGAGAGTAAGCGCGTCGAGATCGCATCCCTTGTTCTCCGCCATCGCTACGGCACGACCCGTGACGTGATGCGCATCTCTGAATGGCATTCCCTTTTCGCGCACCAGCCAATCCGCCAGATCGGTCGCCGTTGAAAACCCGATTCCGGCCGCTTTCGCCATGCTTTCCGTGTTGATGGTCATGTCGCTGATCATTCCGGTCATCGCAGCGATTGCGAGCTCAAGGCTTTCAGCCGCATCGAAAACGGCTTCCTTATCTTCCTGCATGTCCTTCGAATAAGCCAGCGGCAGCCCCTTCATCACTGTCAGCAATGCAATCAGTGAGCCGTTAATTCGACCCGTCTTCGCCCTGATCAGTTCCGCCGCGTCCGGGTTCTTTTTCTGCGGCATGATTGAAGAGCCGGTCGAAAACCGGTCGGATAGTTGAACGAAATTGAATTGCGGTGTCGACCAGATGACGATTTCTTCCGCAAGACGTGAAAGGTGTGTCGCGCATATTGATGCTGCGGAGAGAAAATCGAGCGCGAAATCGCGGTCGGACACAGTGTCGAGTGAATTGCGTGTCGGCTCGCGGAAGCCTAGCGCTTCAGCTGTCTTATGACGATCGATGGCAAAGCCGGTACCGGCGAGTGCCGCAGCGCCAAGCGGGCATTCGTCCATGCGCGCGATGGCATCCGCAAGGCGGCTGCGGTCCCGGGCGAACATCTCGACATAGGCCATCGCGTGATGCGCGAAAGTGACCGGCTGGGCGGTCTGTAGATGGGTAAAGCCCGGCATCACCGAGCGGGTATGGGATTCGGCCTTATTAAGAAAGGCGTCGATCAATCGGCCAAGAGCAGCATGGGTTTCGAGCGCCCGTTCCTTTACCCATAACCTGAAATCGAGCGCCACCTGATCGTTTCGGGACCGCGCCGTATGAAGCCTGCCTGCCGCCGGTCCGATGAGGTCGCGCAACCGCGCCTCGATGTTCATGTGAATGTCTTCGAGCTTGGCGGAGAACTCGAAATCCCCCGCCTCGATCTCTGACGAAATTGTGTCTAGACCTTCGATGATCGATTTGGCATCTGCATCGGTGATGATGCCCTGCGCAGCGAGCATGGTGGCATGAGCTTTAGAGCCCGCGATATCCTGGGCATAAAGCTTGCGGTCAAACCCGATGGAAGCGTTGATCGCCTCCATAATGTCGTCCGGACCGGCCGCGAACCGGCCGCCCCACATCTGGTTGCCTGCATCGGTTGGCATGGTTTTGGAGGGCTTTTCTGCCATGGTGTCTGGCTCCTGGAGATTGGCTGAATGAGCGATATAGAAATTGAAAACGGAATGCTAGGGAAGCGTGCCGCCGAAAGTTCGTTTAGAGCAGTAAAACTTGCGGTACTGGCGGTGTTTGTAGTGCTTGCAGGCTGTTCCGGCGAGGAAACCGCCGAAGCTGAGCGATGCGAAGGAGCCGAAACCGTTATTGCGGCGGTCGATCCGCTTTTCTCCGGCGGGATGGCTGCTTTTCAGGCGCTTGACGCGCCGCGCCCGCTTCCTGCGGTGACGTTCAATAGCAAAGATGGTGAGGCGATAGGCCTCGATATATTCGACGGCAAGACGATTCTTCTAAATCTTTGGGCCACCTGGTGTGCGCCTTGTCGTCATGAGATGCCGGCCTTTGACGCTCTGCAAGCGGAGTTTGGAGGCGAAAAGTTTGAAGTGGTGCCGGTCAGCGTCGATCGCGGCGAACCGTCCAAACCCCTCGATTTCTACGATGAAGTCGGGCTGGAGAATCTTGGCTTCTTCCATGATCCCAGCATGGCCATCTTCAATGATCTGAAGAAGGATGGGCTCGCATTCGGCTTGCCAGTCACTGTACTGATCGACAGTTCAGGATGCGCGGTCGCTTCGATGAACGGGCCTGCCGATTGGGCAAATGATGAAGCAAAAGCCATTGTCGAGGCAGCGCTGACGGCCCAGGTAGAGTAGCCATTCTGCCTGACCAGGATATCGAATTAGCGCGTGGGTACCGGCTCGTCGCCACGATAGTCGTAAAACCCTCTTCCCGATTTCTTGCCGAGCCATCCGGCCTCGACATATTTCACGAGCAGCGGGCAGGGCCGATATTTGGAATCCGCCAGACCGTCATGCAGTACCTGCATGATCGAGAGGCAGGTGTCGAGACCGATGAAATCCGCCAGCTGCAAGGGGCCCATAGGATGATTGGCGCCAAGCCGCATGGCAGCATCGATACTCCGCACGTTCCCGACGCCTTCATAGAGCGTGTAGATTGCTTCATTGATCATCGGCAACAGGATGCGATTGACCATGAACCCCGGGAAATCCTCGGAAACGGCGGTGGTTTTGCCAAGCGATTCGACAAACGCTTTTGACAGATCGAAGGTTGTATCCTCGGTCGCGATCCCGCGTACCAGTTCTACCAGTTGCATGACCGGTACCGGATTCATGAAGTGAATACCGATAAACTGCCCCGGGCGATCCGTTGCAGAAGCGAGACGGGTAATCGAAATGGAAGATGTGTTCGTTGCGATCAGACCGCCAGGGTTCAGAATCGGACACAATTGGGAGAACACCTGGCGCTTTATTGCCTCGTTCTCCGATGCAGCCTCGATCACCAGATCGCAACTTGCAAGATCCTCCATATCGGGCGCTCCGCCCAGCCTGTCCTGCGCCTCCCGCATTTCCTTTTCGGATATTTTGCCACTGCCCGCCTGGCGGGCAAGATTGCCGGTAATGGTCGCTATGCCATTGTCGATCTGTTCGGCGCCGAGATCGTGCAGTAGCACCTCATACCCGGAAAGGGCGGAAACATGGGCGATACCGGAACCCATCTGACCGGCACCAACTACCCCGACTTTCTTGATTTTCATGATCGCACAATCTCCCGAAACTTGCGTCTTCGATCAATATCAGCAGACCCGGAAAAGAGAAAGGCCGGAGCGGTGAGGCATCCGGCCTTTTTTGAACTGAGCTTGGAACGACTAAAGCGCTTTTTCGAATTCCGGAAGGGCGTCGAAAAGATCGGCGACGAGGCCGTAATCGGCGACTTGGAAAATCGGCGCTTCTTCATCCTTGTTGATGGCGACGATAACCTTCGAGTCTTTCATACCGGCCAGGTGCTGGATCGCACCCGAAATGCCGCAGGCCACGTAGAGATCGGGAGCGACAACCTTGCCTGTCTGTCCGACCTGCCAGTCGTTCGGCGCATAACCGGCATCGACGGCGGCACGCGAGGCGCCGACTGCAGCGCCGAGCTTGTCAGCGACCGGCAAAATCACTTCCATGAATTTTTCCTTCGAGCCAAGCGCGCGGCCGCCCGAAATGATGATCTTTGCAGACGTCAGTTCCGGACGGTCGGATTCCACGATCTTGTTGCCGACGAAGCTCGACAGTCCCGGGTTCGCTGCACTGGCAACCGTTTCGATTGCGGCGCTGCCGCCGTCTCCGGCAGCTGCGAAACCGGCCGTGCGGATCGTGAGAACTTTCTTGGCATCGGTCGCCTGAACGGTCTGGATGGCATTACCGGCGTAGATCGGACGCTGGAAGGTATCTGCCGACACGACCTTTATAACGTCCGAAACCTGCATGACATCGAGAAGCGCCGCTACGCGCGGCATGATGTTCTTGCCATTGGTCGTCGCCGCAGTCACCAGCACATCATAGTCACCGGCAAGCGACACGATCAGTGCAGCGGTTGGCTCCGCGAGCATGTTTTCATATTGCGAATCGTCGGCAACCAAAACCTTGGCCACACCCGAAAGTTTTGCGGCCTCATCTGCGGCAACCTGACAGCCCTTGCCAGCTATGAGGATGTGGACATCGCCGCCGATTTCGGTGGCGGCGGTCAGCGCCTTGGCGGTCTGGTCGGAAAGCGATGCGTTGTCGTGTTCCGCAAGAAGTAAAATTGCCATATCGAAATCTCCCTTTAGAGCACACCGGCTTCATTTTTCAATTTGTCGACCAGCTCTTCAACCGAACCGACCTTGACGCCAGACTTGCGGCCTTCCGGTTCCTCTGTCTTGAGGATCTTCAGGCGCAAAGCGGTATCGACTCCGAAATCGCCAGGTGTTTTTTCGTCGAGCGGTTTCTTCTTCGCTTTCATGATGTTCGGCAGCGAAGCGTAACGTGGTTCGTTAAGTCGAAGGTCCGTCGTAACGATCGCAGGCATCTTGATTTCGATGGTCTGAAGACCGCCATCTACTTCGCGAGTTACCTCTGCCGTTTCGCCCTTTATCTCAAGTGAGTTGGCGAAGGTTGCCTGAGACCACCCGAGCAGCGCGGCAAGCATCTGTCCAGTCTGGTTGCAGTCGTCGTCGATTGCCTGCTTGCCGAGGATTATCAGGCCGGGCTCTTCGGCTTCGACAATCCCTTTGAGTATCTTGGCGACTGCCAGTGGTTCGATTGCGTCCTCCGTCTTGACCAGGATGCCGCGATCAGCACCCATGGCAAGTGCCGTGCGGATCGTTTCCTGGGATTGCTGCGGGCCGACGGATACGGCGATGATCTCGTTCGCCGTCCCAGCTTCTTTCAGCCGGATCGCCGCTTCGACAGCGATTTCGTCGAACGGGTTCATCGACATTTTGACATTGGCGAGTTCGACGCCGCTGCCATCGGATTTTACTCGGATTTTCACGTTGTAATCGACAACGCGTTTTACCGGGACGATAATTTTCATGTCGCTTCCTCTGCTTGATCCCTCGGGACCCCTACGTATCCCGATATTGTCGGGATTGACCGAAAAGCTGACGCTAGGTCTACAGGTCCTTCAGGAGAACCGATTAGCCAAAACCGACTTTTCGTGTCAAAAACATGTTAGCCTAAGCGATCTGTGCACCTTGAAAGGTCCGAGCAGACCGATCACATTCTCGAACGCGCTCCCTAACGTTGATTGACGTTTACATCAAATAGTGACTCGCTTTTTTTCTATGGCGGATTGCCGCGCCATCGATGTGCAGCGCGATTTTCCGTTTAT
>JAHEHW010000176.1 GCA_024639745.1 Salaquimonas sp.
GGTGTCGCCAATGCCTTTGAAATCTCGATTGACATGATGGCGCAGTTTGCAAGTCAGGCAAATGATCTCGGTATCGAACTCACGCCCGTCTCAGCCATCGTGACGGATCCGGAAAGAGACCGTTGATGGCACGGAAAAAGCAGAGTCTCCCATATCGGTCTTGTGTCGGCATCATGGTGCTGAACCGTCAGGGGAAAGCCTGGGCAGGACACCGCATCGCCGACCGAAGTGTCAACGATCCGAATGCTGGCGAAGACCGCGACTTGCGCTGGCAGATGCCTCAGGGTGGAATTGACAAGGGTGAAGAGCCGTTTGAAGCGGCAATGCGCGAACTCTGGGAGGAGACAGGGATGCAATCCATGCGCCTGTTGGCCCGGGCTCCCCATGTGATCCGATATGATTTGCCGGAAGAGCTCGTCGGGACGGCTCTCAAGGGAAAATACTGTGGCCAGGAGCTCCATTGGTTCGCCGTTCTGTTTGAAGGCGAAGAGAGTGAAATCAACATCTCCAATCCCCCGGACGGGGCTCCGATCGAATTTGATCGCTGGAAATGGGTCGACCCGGAGCACTTGCCGGAGATGATCATTCCCTTCAAGCGTCAGATGTATCGCGAAGTGGTAGATTGTTTTCGTGACGTCGCCCTTAAACTGAGCGAGAAGAACGGATGAATTAGCGGTTCAAGCAAGGGGTCTGTACTGATATAACTGCGGAACAATTTATCGGATACCGCCATACTATGCAGTGCAAAGAACTGATTATCAGGCCCGCTACGGAACACGATACTGCCGTTGTGAGAGAGATCGAGACACGGGCATTCGGCCGCAACGAAGAGGCCGATCTCGTGGACTCTCTGGTCATTGCAACCGTTCCGACGATTTCCTTGCTTGCTGAATGTGATGGGGCGCCGATTGGTCATATCCTGTTGACCGAGATAAAGGCGCCATTGCGTTCGCTTGCCCTCGCGCCACTTGCCGTCGTGCCAGAATATCGCGAGATGTTGGTCGGCACGCAGCTGGTCCGCGCGGGAATTGCGGCTTCCTCAGCAGCAGGCTTTGAAGCTATCTTCGTGCTTGGTGATCCGCTTTACTATGAGCGCTTCGGCTTTTCGGTGAAAAAGGCTGCGCCCTTCAAATGCAAATGGACCGGTCCGCATTTCATGGTAATGGAACTGACGGTCGGGGCATTGGCCGGCAAGAAGGGCAAGCTCGAATACCCGGACTCTTTTTAGGCTGAAGAAGGTTCGCGCCGCGCGCTTCTGTTACTGGACGGATGCGGTTGCCATCATATCGATGGTTTCGATCGGCCGGCCCGCAATCAATAGCGGTATTTCTGTAAGCTGGCGCACGATGCGGCGGTGAACTTCGGAATTGTCACCCAGGCCGATATGCGTGGAGGCAAAGGTGAATTCGGTGCGCAGGGTGGTATTGTTTCCTTTGGCAAGGCGCACCTTCTGACCAATACACCCGACATACCGACAGACGAAATTATCTACCCTATGAACGTTAGCCGGGACCGGGGCCAGCATTGGACCGTCCAGCACGCCGAGATAATTTACCGGGATTCCGTCCTGAGCCAGCTGGGATGCCAGCGAGGTGACGATATTTCCACCGTAACTGATGCCGATGAGATTGATCTTTAAGCCAGGGTTTGCCCGGTATTCGCGGCGGATATCCGAAAGCACGGCCGGTTGAACGACGATGCTGCCCTCGACCGGCGTGGCGTAACTGTAGAGTTTGGCATGACCCAGCTTTTGCTTGAGGTTGTTGAAACCGTAACCGACAAAAGGCATAACGCTGGCAAGGCCGTTTACGAGATATGTGCGATGTTCGCCGCCGCTTGCGGTGAATTCCTGCGCGTGCGCCGCCGCGACGATGAAACCCTTGGTTCCGCTCGTCGGCCATGTTCCCGCCAGCATCAGAATAAACACCGTGACAATCGCTAAGAAGCGGCTCTTTCTCGTTTTCATGATCCCGTCCCGATCTTGTTTCAACGTGCTTAAGAAACCGGGAATTGGTTAATATGAGCCTCAGCGAGATGGTTAAGTTTAAGTAAATGTCCGTGCGCAATGCGGGACTTAAATCCCGGCCCTTGAAATTGGCCGCGACTCGCGCCACTTTGGTTAAGGTTTCAACAAACGAAAGGAGGTGATCCAGTGTCGAGTGAATTTGGATTTCCGCGCGGATCATTGCGGATTGGAAAGACTTTGGAGCAGCCTTCGGAGTTCGACCGCTTCGCCCGAGCATAACCGCGTTTTCTGACACAGGCAGTTTTCTGTCGCGGGAATGGTCAGAAGGTTCGCGCGGACGATAATCACGGGGCCGTTCGCTTTTGCGAGCGGCCTTTTTATTTAGGCAGACTGGTAGAGTGACCTGTCTCGGAACAAATGAAGCCAAAGATACAATACCCGCCAGGGGAGGAATCCTGGCGGGTATCAGTAAGGATGCCACTTAAGGAGGAGGTAGTGGCATGGTCGGAACCCAGGGAGGAGGATAGGGTTCCTAACAAACCTTTAACATGAAGATGTTAATTTAAGGTTTATGATGTCTTTTTCGATTGTGGAAAATAGAGAAGAGTTCAAATTGAATAACCATGCCATTCGACCGGAAAATTCGCTCATGTCGATTTCCAGAATGGCTAAACAATTGAATTTATGAAGATTAGCTTTTCGGCTTGGCTAACGAATTCTAAACGCCTTGGCGCCCTGAAGTTTCCATTGCGGAATAGCTTTTGTCTGCGCTCACACTGGATTTGTCCGGAATCGGTACAGGGGAACCATGCGAACCCGGATGAGGCTTTATTCGCTCTCCAGAAGCCGTTCCAGATAGCGGCGTTCCAAGAGCGGGCGCAATGGGTCAGAGAGCCGTTCACGGATCGCGTCCATGATTTCACGCGCGCGCTGGGCGTCGATTTCGCCGGGAATCCGCGTCGAATCGTCGTTCACCTGACCCCTCGGCCCGGTCCGGCGCCCGAGAGGATCCGTGCCTCGTTGATTGTTGCCGACTTGTCCGTTCGGTCCCTGTTGCTGACCGCCCTGACCCCTGTCTCCTGCCATTTGCTGCATCATGGACTGTGCGCCCTGGCGGAGGGCCTGTAATGCCTGGCCTTGATCGCCGGCAGCTTGGCCGGCCTGTCCCTCACCGAGATTGCCTTCAGCCTCACCCATTTCGCCTTGTGCTTCACCGAACTCTTTCGACGGGTCAAGGCCAAGTCCTTCAAGCTGCTCGCCGAGCTCACCGAGTTGCTGTCTCAGGGCCTCCTGCCGCTCCTGCAGCTGGCGCAAAGCTTCGGCGAATTCCTCCGGTGACATCGGCTCGCCCGACTTCCCGGGCTGCTGCTTGCCATTCTGAGACTGCTGGTTCTGCTGTCCCTGATTGTTCTGCCCGGGCTGCTGCTGCGGGCGCCGGCGTTCCATGTCGAACGTTTCGTTCATCAGGTTGTCCTGCTCGTGCATGAGCTCGGAAAGCTTGTCCAGCGCCTGATTGAGTTCATTGCCCTCTGCCTGGCGTTGCTGCATATGCTGGCCTGCGCGCAGGCTTTCCATCATACGTTGCAATTCGGAAAGCAGCTCCCGGGCCGCATCTTGGGATCCGGATTTGGCCAAGTCCTCGATACGGTCCATCATCCGCTCCAGGTCGCGCTGGGTCATCGTCTGCATATCCTGCATCGGGTTTGCCGGATTTTGCTGGATCGGATTACGGGCCATCTCGCGCGCAAGCTGTTCGAGATAATCGTTCATCGCCTGGCGTAATTCTTCCATCAGACGTTCGATCTCTGCCTCGCTGGCGCCGTTTTCGAGCGCGTCGGAAAGCTTCTCCTGCGCCTCACGCAATTTCCGTTCAACTTCCGACATGTCGCCAAGTTCTATTGCCAAGGCTGTTTCCCACAACAGATCGAGTGCGTCCCGTAACCGGTCGTCGTTCGTCGGTTGAACGATCATGCGATACGCGGATTGCAGCGCGATATACGCTCCCGCGTCGATATCAAAAACGTCCGGATGCGCCGTTGTTGCATCGAGCAAATCGGCGACATAGGGCGCCTTGTTGGCATCCAGTGATAGGATTCTTCGTTGTTCCACGATGGCCCTCGCCATCGGATCGAAAAAACTGCGTCCCGGCAGAGTCACATTGAACGGGTTGCTTCTGCCCGTCTGCTCCGCGTCATCGACGGCTTCAAGCGTGAGTTCGACTTGGCTGCCTGCCCAGGGATGTTCGGAAAAATCACGATTGATGCGCGTGCTTCCTTTTTTCGCCCGAGCCCTCGGAAGCGGGAGGGAGAGTTCAGGCGCCTCGACGAGAGGTCTCACATTCGCACCGGCGGCATTATCGAGCGGGCGAATGATTCCGCGCGCAGCCACCACGCCGTAATCATCCTCGACCGAATAGGCCAATTCAAGCGCGCCGGATTCTCCGGTTCCGGGCGGGTCGTCGAACCGGATAGAGGGCTCGCGGTCCGCAAGCACCGAAAGCGGCCACGCCGCGATTACTTCGTCTCGCGCGGCAATTTCCAACACGCCGGAGCGATCGAGCGTTTCGACAAACCGTGTCTCGCGGACGTCTCCTTCACCGGTCGTTTTGTTGGAGTAGTCAATGGAAGCGCTGTCATTGCGCAGCCTGGCGACAATCGCTTCATCACCAAAATACCGGATTTGAAGCTCGCTGCCGCGGAGCGTGGAAATGGTATGGTTGGCATCTTCAAGCTTCGTCAGATAGATGGGCGGCTTGCCGGTGTAGGTTGGTGAATTGATCCATACATCGAGCCGAGACAGAACCAATTGGCGATCGACACGCGGTTTGATCGAATCCGATACTCGCCCGCCATCAAGGCTGTAAGAAAAACCGTAGGCGACGAAAACTAGAAGCGGCAGCATTGCCCGAAGAGCGAATCGGTCGAATCGGTTGGCATCCGGTCTCGGTACGCCGGAGGACATGTTCGCCAGTTTTTCGGCCATGCGGCGGCGATGTTCATTCCACAGCGCCGAGGAGAATTCATCGCCTCCGGTCATCCGGTCTACTTG
>JAHEHW010000177.1 GCA_024639745.1 Salaquimonas sp.
TAACGGCTTCACATCCTGACTTCGATGCCCGCACCTACGGCAAGACCAAACTTAGCGAACTCGTGGCTGCAATACCGACTTTCGAGACTAAGAAGGTTGGCAACCAGATTATGGTTCGCCACGTCAAGAAACGTTCATAGACCAATTGCGTTACTGTTCGGTGCGCCTCTCAGCAGGGCTTATTTTTAATCGCAATTGCTGGCCGGTACCTGACACTATCCGGACCGCGCGCCGTTGAAGAACTACGCGCTGGACGGAGAGTTTTGAGCGGGAAGAGGTATTCTGGCCGTCAGTAGTGTGACCAAATACACAGCCAGCCTGGCTCCCATCGGACATCATCAACCTACGCTAATTCAGTAGGAACAGTCCGATGACCTTCGCCATTATAGCAACCTCGACAGTAATATACGCCGCCGTGTTGTTCGCGATCGATGTCGCGATGCACAAGTTCGGAGAGGACGCGAGAGACCGTCGCCTCCGCAGGATTTACCGTCGTTAAAGAGCGAACACTACCTATTTGCACTACGGTGCAGATAAGCTGGCTGATATTGACCCCGGGGGGGCGGAAATATCAGCCAGCTTCGTTTGTTGGGGCAGAGTGATTTGCAGATTTTCCGGGCAAACGCGTCGAGGAAAGAGGCTTAAGAAAAAGCCCGGCAGGGAGCAAGTTATCCTGTCGGGCTAAGGTCGGCTTGCGATTGGGGAAATGGGGTTTTCGCAGCCTCTGCTCGGTCGGGGACACCGAACACAGGCAAGATATAGAAGATGCAGCTTGTGGGCATTGACCCATGTCAAACCACATCGAGAAAAACGGGACCCTTACAAGAAGACTTTATAGCAATCCAACTGAGGAGAATCCGCCCCAACCCCGTAACTCGATAACGGTAAGGTGATCGGGCTGTGACTGCATCGAGATTGAAACACCCAGGCCGGAGGCTATTTTTTACAGGTGCGTGGGCGGTTTCTCCCCTCCTTCACTGCCCGTCCGCATACTTCATACCGACAGCCACTGCCTGCTAGTCCAGGCAGTGGCTGTTTTCTTTTTGGGTTATTTAGCCGTTGATATCTTGGTTATGGTTTGTTCATCGCTTCTATTTCCCCCTTTGCATTCCATATCTCCTGCTCTGTTTCGGCTTGATAGCAGACCCACCGGGGCGAAGACGCGTCCTGATTAAAGGCGTAACCGGTAGCATGCTTGGACATATACATCTGATGCCGCCATATTTCTTTGGCACGTATGCCAGCCATCTTGCAGGTATCGCTGCCGCTGAGGTTAGGCTCTTTTGGTACATAGCCCACGCTGGCCATCTGGCCGTCTAACAGTAAAATGAGAAACCACTTCATGAATTTAATCTTTATCCATCCCGGAGCCGCACTTCGTTGACTGGTGTCAACTTTTTGAAACACGACTGAATTGGCTTCAAGAGCTACTATGCCCTGCCACATCTCTGCTGAGTAAAGAAGCCGAAATGGCAAACTGGAAATTGCTCCGCGTTGCACTGATGACGCCGCTCGAGATGGATCCAGAAGGCAAGATCCTGATCATGCATGGCAAGTCTCCATCAAATTGACACATCCATTGTAAACATTCGTGATCACGCGTTTAAAATGACCCGGTGATCAAGGAGGAAATCAATGGGACTTCTGGCACGCGCCGCGATCGCTGCAATGGCAGTGGTTTTCTGTTCAACAGCGCTGGCACAGGAGGTCCGACGAGAAATCATAACGACCGATAACGCCGATTATTTCGGGTTCGACCTCCGCGCCGAAAAGGAAGTTTCTCTCGATGAGTGCAAGCAGCTCTGTCTCGATAACAGTGGCTGCCGCGCCTTTACCTATAATTCAAGCGCCCAGTGGTGCTTCCTCAAAAGTGATTTCGGCGACCTCGTAACGTTCGAAGGCGCAATTGCAGGCAAGGTCGTCGAGGTTGCCGGGGAACCGGATCTTGGCGCGCCGCCGGAGCTTGAATTCGTGCCGGTTGGCCTTCGCAACCAGGCAACTGCATTCAAGGACGAATTGCGGAACATACCCCAGATCCTGACGACCATGAGTTTGCAGGACCAGATTTCAGCGGCGCGTGGCGAGCTCTACGGCAACCGGATTCCGGAGGCCAAAGCGCGTTTCCAGCAGATCCTCGGGAAGGCTGCGGAAGATCCGGAGACATGGCTTCAGATCGCCGATGCCGTCACGGTCTGGCTGCGCAGCCAGCAGAACTACTATGGTGATCTTCGGTCTTTCGCGACTTCCACGGCATTTGGTGCCTATTCGCTCAGCCGGACTGCGACGGTCAGGGCACGCGCACTCGCAGCGATTGCCAGGGCGCTGGAACAGAACAGTTTCTACATCGAGGCAATCACCGCTTACCGCGAGAGCCTCGAACTTGATGACAAGCGCGCGGTTAGCAGTGCTCTGTCAAAGCTGCGTCGCGAAAAAGGGTTCCGGGTCACCGGGCACACGGTCGAAGCGGACAGCGCAGACCCAAGGCTGTGCGTGGAATTCTCGGAGGATCTTGCAAGTTCCGGCATCGACTATGAAAACTTCATATCACTCCAGGGCACACTGACCCCCGCCCTTTCCGTGTCCAAACGGCAAATCTGCATCGAGGGTCTGACCCATGGTGACGAATACCGAGTCACCCTGCGCGAGAAACTGCCTTCCGCCAGCGACGAAATCCTGCTCGAAACGGTGACGCTTGAGGGTTATGTGCGCGATCGGGCGCCCGCGGTCCGGTTCACCGGCGACAATTTCGTCATCGCGAGTGCTGCGCGAAAGGCAATCCCGATCGTCGGCATCAATGCAGAGACCGCCGATCTCCAGCTTTATCGCGTCGGAGAACGCTCGCTCTCGCGCCTGCTTTCAGGTTCGAGGTTCCTCTCCCGGATCGATCAATACCGTGCTTCCGATATCGAAGAGGACTATGGCCAGGGCATCTGGAAAGGCAAAATCGAACTCGGCCAGGAACTCAATCGTGAGACCGTGACCAGCTTTCCGATCGAGGAAGCCTTACCCGATCCGGAACCCGGTATCTATGTCCTTACCGCGAAGGTTTCCGACGTCGAACATGACTGGTGGGAAGACATGGCAACCCAGTGGTTCCTGGTGACGGATATTGGTCTCGTGACCTATGCCGGGAATGACGGTCTGACGGTTTTTGCAAGTTCTCTTGATACCGGCCAGCCACTTTCCGGCGTGTCGCTTGATCTGATTGCCCGCAACAACGAGATCCTAGGAACCGCAACAACCGATGACGACGGTCAGGCCCGTTTCGATCCCGGACTGATGCGGGGGCCGGCCGGCCTTTCGCCAACGGTTATAACGGCAAAGCGTCCGGGTGGCGAGAAGTCGGATTTTGTGTTCCTGGATCTAACCCGTGCCGGTTTCGATCTTTCCGACCGCGGGGTCGAGGGTCGGGCGGTTCCCGGACCGCTCGATGTCTTCACCTATCTCGATCGTGGCATCTACCGGCCCGGCGAGACCGTGAACGCCGTCTCGCTTGTCCGCGACCATGAGATTGCAGCTGTTGGCGATCTGCCAATGACCGTCATCCTTACCCGGCCCGACAGCGTTGAGGCCGAGCGGATCGTGTCGAACCGGCCAAGGCTTGGCGGACATGGCACCTCTTTCCGGCTGCCCGACAATGCCATGCGCGGTGTCTGGAAAATTTCGGTCCACACCGATCCGGATGACGCACCGATCTCGGAAAAGCAGTTGCTGGTCGAGGATTTCATACCGGATCGCATCGAGTTCGATCTTGCCTCCGAGACGCAAGAAATCGGACCTGATGACCCGGCGGTCGTGACGGTTGATGGCCAGTATCTTTACGGAGCACCCGCAGCCGGTCTCCAGCTCGATGGAGAAGTGAAACTGAGTACCGTACGGCAGCGCGAGGCAGCACCCGGCTACCGCTTCGGCCTCGCCGATGAGGAAGACATCGGCGATACGGTAATCCCGCTCGACAAACTGCCCCGAACCGATGCCAACGGAAAGGCAAGCTTCGACGTTGCAATCGAGGATCTGCCGGTCACGACCCGTCCCCTTCAGGCGGAGGTTGTCATTCGGATGCGCGAAGATGGCGGTCGGGCTGTCGAAAGAAACCTTGCTCTCCCCGTGAGGACAACGGGCCCCATGATCGGGATACGGCCGGGCTTCGAGGGCGATGCGGTTGAGGAAGGATCCACGGCCCGCTTCCGGATCATCGCAATCGACGGTGGCGGCAACCGCATCGAAATGAGCGATCTCAAATGGTCGCTCTATCGTCTGGAGCGAAATTACCAGTGGTATCGCCAGGGCGGAGACTGGCGCTACGAAGCAACGGAAATTCCCAGACTGGTCGAAGGTGGTGAAATCGATGCCCGGACCGACGAGGCAATCGAAATCAGTGCTGCGGTCGACTGGGGACGCTATCGTCTCGATGTCGAGAGCTTCGAGATCGATGGCCCGGCAACGAGCGTTCTTTTTGACGCGGGCTGGTATGTCGAGACATCGTCCACCGAGACACCCGACGCCCTCGAGATTGCACTCGATCAGCCAGGATACAAGGTGGGCGAGACTGCCCGACTGAATGTTACCGCGCGAAGCGATGGCGAGCTACTGGTTGCGGTTGGTACCGACCGGATCTTCGATGCTTTCCGTGTCAACGTCACGGCGGGCGAAAACGAAATCGAGTTTCCGGTTGGCGATGACTGGGGTACCGGCGCCTATGTCACGGCCACCCTGTTCAGGCCTGGAAGTTCGCAGGAGACACGATTGCCGGAGCGGGCAATCGGTACGACCTGGCTGACAATCGAGCCGGGTGACAAATCCGTTTCCGTCTCGCTGGACCTGCCTGAAAAGATCCGACCGGATCAGCCACTTGAGATCCCTGTTTCGGTTGAAGGGCTCGACCCGGGTCAGGAAGCTTTCGTAACGGTCGCTGCGGTCGATGTCGGTATTCTGAACCTGACCCGTTACACGCCACCCGATCCCTCGTCCTGGTATTTTGGCCAACGTTCGCTCAGCCTC
>JAHEHW010000178.1 GCA_024639745.1 Salaquimonas sp.
CCCCAACTCAACGGCCATTTGCTGCAAGGGGTCTAGCTCATCCCCTCCCCCAATATGACGAAACTGCCAGGAAAGGTCAGACGGCAACAAACTCAGTGCGTGCAAAAGAATATCGTAGCCTTTCTTCGGAACGGCCCGCCCCACGCTTAGAATAAGAACCGGATCTTCGGTATTGCTCCCATCTCTCGAAGAGACCACTCGCTCAAAATGGCGAAAACGATCCAAATCAAGGCCATGATAGCAAAGGTGAACCCTTTTCTCCTCGGGCGCCAGTTCCCTCAAATAATCATATCCGAATTTTGTGCACGTCACCGTCCAGCGAGCCGCTTGAAGTTTGTCTTTGAGTTCCCATTCTGGTGAAGTCCAAATATCCTTCGCATGCGCTGAACATGTCCAACTCAGACCAGAAATGCGGCTTGCATAGGCAGTTACGGATGCTGGCGTGTGAATAAAATGGCAATGAAGCCAGCCAATACCATCTGGTATTTCTGCGGCAAGAACAATTGCTTGCCCAAACCGTCGAACGCGATTGCGGGTTCGGTCCCGTACAAGGTCGATTAGAAATTGTCGTAAAGCTGCCCAGAACCGCGGTCTCCATATTGACTTGAGAAAGCAACATAGAACGCGAATAGGTTCATCATGCAAATATTCTGGTAGGTAATAAACCGGGGCAGCAATTTCATTGTTTACCGGATGCACATATGGATCTGTAGGCCAGCGCATCGAAAAAATGACAAACTCAAAACCTCTTTGCTCAAGTGCACGTATCTCTTGTGCGATAAAGGTCTCAGAAAGCCTGGGATAGCCCTTTAGGACGATAACCGTCTTGCGAAAGCAACCCAATGTGATTTAACCCCTGAGGTTTGCCATTTGCTGATCTCTTCCAACCGAGACGAGATCGAAAACATTCTCGTGAATCCGGGAAAGCCCTCGCATCCAGCCTTGTTCTTGGCGCCTGATGGAAGATTTGTGATCCACTAATCGATTAAGTATGTTTGCTAGACTTTTCGCATCAGCAGCTTCATCCGGATGAAGAACCTGTACAAGCCCAAGCTCCGCCGCCCGATTTGCGCGAATAAGCTGCTCCTGCCTTGGCCTGATCCTTGGTATGATTAGAGCCGGCTTGTTGAACGAGAGGATTTCGCAAAATGTGTTGTAACCGCCCATCGCCACGACTGCGCTCGCCCCGTCGATCAGTTCTTCCATCCTGTTGTCAAATTCGATGACGTCAACATTCGAAAGTTTTTCCCCGCGATTCTTGTACTCATACCTTTCTTTCGCCGGCATATAAGGGCCTAATACAATCAACGCTTTTTTCGACAGATCTGACTCGAGTTCATAAGCGTTTAGAATTTTTTCGACCAATTCCCCGCCGTCCCCACCACCTCCGGTGGTTACGAGAATATATTGTGATTTGGGTATATGTCCTGGCTGCCTATTTTCGGGAACGCGCCGTCTCAAAAAGCCCACATAGTCCATGCGCTCCCTAACCTTTTCTGAAACTTCCAACCCGACGAGAGGATCGTAAAAGGACTCAGGGCCATAAACCCAGATTTGATCGAAATAGCGCTCAATTTTAGTCATTATATCACGTTGTGCCCATTCTTGGCGAAGCAAATGCGGAGCATCCATAACGTCACGCAAGCCCAGCACGAGTTTGGTGGAATTTGATTTCAAGTGCTGTAGTGTATCCTCGATTTCGCCCTTCAAACCCATGGGCTCTTTATCAACAATGAATATATCCGGTTTGAAGCTTTCGGCGGTATAGCGAATGATTGACCGTCGCATCGCGAGGGTTTGCTCGAGGTCGAGATGCTCACCAAGAGAAGTGTATTCCCCATTACGAAGCTTAATGACACTCGGGATCTTGACGAAATCAACGCGAGATCTGTAATCGAAGGCACCAGCAATTGTGGCACCAGACATTATCAAAACACTCAGGCCGCGATAATGGTTTACGAGTGAATGGGCAATGGATGTGCAGCGCCGCAAATGCCCCAATCCGAAGGTGTCATGACTATACATCAGGATGCGGACATTTTCTAATCTGTCGGGCATCGGCACCTCTTTTGCAGGGTAGAGCATACAACTCGATTCATATGACGCTAGGCGCAATCATGCTCTGATAGTAGGAATTGCCGCCCAAGTTTATTTCTTCTCGCCTAGATCACCAGACATCCAGTGTCTAGCCCTCTGTCTTTTTACATTTGCTACGCAGGCAGAATTTTCGTTGCTAGCATTCATTCTTTTAATAAGGGTATTTCTTTCTCTGAAATCTTTAAATTTAAAAACAAAATTATCTTTTACTGGTTCACAGTTTCCTTTGCTTCTTGACGCTCACGCCAGCGGCGATTGTAATATTCTTGAAAGCCTTCTTCACCTTCATAGCCCTTATTGTTCACCCAGACGAACATTTCTAGGAAGGTATTACGCTTGAAGGCACCGGGCATGACAGCGACAGCCACCTCTATAGCGTTGCTGCCATCTTCAACTGGCTCTTCCGGCATGAAGAGGATGGTCGGCGTAAACAGGATACGCCACTTGCGACCGGCCTCCTTCTCTGAAAGCGACTCGCCGTCCGTATCCGTGATTTCCTCCTGGCCATGGAGGTTGTACTGAACCACCACATAGTGTTCCTTGATAAAATCGCGGACCTCTGGGTCAGTGAGAACCGTTTCGTGAATCTCACGACAATAGATGCAACCTCGCTGCTCGATCATCAACACCAGACGCTTGCCCTGAGCCTGAGCAGCAGCGATGTCTTCGTTGATATCCTTGAAAGTCAGTGAGAACCATTCGGGCTTGTGGAGTCCATCATCTCCCATAGGGACTTCTTCGGCCTGAGCGTAACCGCTCACCAGCGGCACGGCCAAAAGCCCAATCGCCAGTACTATCGCAGCCAAATTTTTCATTGTCTCTCCTCAACACGAAAACATATTCGCCTTGCAATATGTATCGTGGCTAACATGGCTCCTGCAATGCAAATCTTCAACAAAGCTGTCTGTCGGGCCACTCTACTTCGAAGGCGTCCATTGCCTGCAAGTGGATGAGCCATAGGTAGAGTAGAAACCAATGAGAGGCATACCGCCTCCGAAACCGTGAACAACCGCTCAATTGGGAGGCAATCATATGAGTGACACCCCTATCCTTTATGGCTTTGACGGATCGACCTATGTGAGGACCGTCAAGATGGTTCTCGCAGACAAAGCCGTTGATTACGATCAGGTCCAAGTGAATGTGCTCGAAGGAGAGCCGCGCCAACCGGATCATCTCGCCCGCCATCCGTTCGGCAAGGTGCCCGTGCTTGATATCGACGGTCTCCGTCTGCGCGAGACCGAAGCAATCTGCCGTTATCTTGAAGAAACGCGTGCCGGCAACTCTCTGATGCCAAAGGATGCCAAGGCCCGTGCAAAAATGTCGGAAGCGATCGGACTAATCGATTCCTACGGCTATGGTGCACTGGTTGGTGCTGCCGGTTATCATCTGTTTCCCGACCTAATCGGCGGACAGAACGACGAAGCGCTGGCGCAAGCGCTTTCTGACAGTGATAAGCTGATGAAGCTGCTAATGGAAAACAAGGGTGATAGCGACTGGCTGGCCGGTGATGAACCGAGCCTTGCAGATTATTTCCTCGGCCCGATCATGTTCTACGTATCTTTGACGCCAGAAGCGGAAAAAGTTATGGCCACGCCAGGTGTAAAAGAGTGGTGGAAGCGAATTTCGGATCACGACACCTTCAAAGCTACCGAGCCTGATCTCGGAGAATGAAAATCCTGCGCCGGGTTGCTTTCCAATCCGGCGCTGTTGTGGCTTGGCCAGAGCGCAAACTTTCAGGTAGGCTTTCGTCAGCCTTTTCTGCGAACCGATCTTTATGCCGCCATGCCGTCCTACTGTTACGAGTTTCCCAGACCTGCCGTTACCACCGATGTCGCGGCATTCAATTTTGCTGACGGCACGGCGAAAATCCTTCTGATCCAGAGACTCAATCCACCCTTCCAGGGTCATTGGGCATTACCGGGCGGTTTCATCAATCCCAATGAGGACCTTCCAACCTGCGCCCGCAGGGAATTTGCCGAAGAGACCGGGCTTGAGACTAGCCAGCTCAGGCTGGTCAACGCCTATAGCGAACCGAACCGTGACCCACGCGGACGAACCATCACGTTTGCTTATGCAACCGTCATCGATCCGGAACGCGCGGACGCGACCGGATCCGATCCAGTCGCTAAGGATGACGCTGCGGATGCGCGGTGGTTCGACCTCTTCGATCTACCGGATCTCGCTTTCGACCACGATATCATCGTCCGCGACGCGGCCAAAGCGGCAAGGCAGGCCGTTGAGCAGAACGACGCCTCATCTGCAAATTCGATTTCACTGCTTACCGCCCTGCGCGATTTTGCGGCCGCCGGGAACAAATCTTGAGTCAGAGCGATAGTTTCAGCATATCAGGGCACAAAATCGAGATATCCAATCCCAACAAGCTGATATTCCCGGATAACGGGATAACTAAGCGCGATATTGTCGACTACTATCGCAAGATCGCAGAAACCGCGCTTCCACATTTTCGCGACCGCGCCCTGACCATGCAAAGATTTCCTGATGGCATTGGCTCCGAAGGGTTTTTCCAGAAGCAGGCGGCGGATTATTTCCCAGATTGGATCGAAACAGCTGAATTGCCCCTGGAAGACGGCACAATTCTCCAGCCCATAGCAAATGACGCCGCAACGCTGGTTTATTTTGCCAATCTCGGAATGATAACGCCGCATCTGGCGCTTTCACGCATCCAACGCCCGGACTGTCCGGATCGAGTAGTCTTCGATCTCGATCCTGCAAGCTCGGATTTTCGAGAGGTTCAACGGGCGGCTGAACTCCTATTCGAGCATTCAAGCGAAACAAGGTGCCGACTTTCGTGAAAACGACAGGATCGCGAGGTCTGCATGTTGCCATTCCGCTACAGCCATCGCTCTCGTTTGATGCGGCGCGCAGAGCTATTCGGGGGTTT
>JAHEHW010000179.1 GCA_024639745.1 Salaquimonas sp.
TGCGCGCCTGTCGAGCGGAAAGACCATCGGCGCAATTGTGGTTACCAATGCCACCGGTTCGCCTGTCATTACCGAAACCGGACATTTCTGGGCGGCGGCGTTCGAGAAAGGTAACGAATTCGGAGGCCTCGGCTGGCCTGCCCGTATACCCGAAGGCGCCGACGCCATTGAACTCAAGAAACGCGATCCGGCAAACCCCGTCACCAATACGACCCTGGCGGTGGTCGCAACGGATGCGGCGTTATCCAAAGCCGAATGCAAACGCCTAGCGGTTTCCGCCCATGACGGCTTTGCCAGGGCCCTCTGGCCCGTCCACACGGCCGTCGATGGCGATCTCGCCTTTTCAGTCGCAACCGGTCATGCCGGCGCGGTGAATTCCCCGGAAGAACGGATTGAGCTCTGCGCCATCGCTTCAGCGGTGACGGCAAGAGCGATTGCTCGAGCAGTTTACGAGGCAGACGCGCTGCCTGGAACACCGTTTCCGAGCTGGCACGACCGCTTTGGCGAAAAATAGCGAAACGGGAGGCCGACATGCATTCACTAAAAATCTGGTTGGGCAATATTGCCGCTTCGTTGATGGCACTGGCGATCGCGTTTCCAGCGGTTGCCGGTGATTTCGCCAATCGAGACATCATCGGTTTCAGCGCGGACGGGAGCCGTTTCGCCTTCGAAGAATATGGACAGCAAGACGGTTCAGGTGTCGCCTACTCTAATATATCCGTGATCGATACCGCGATCGACCGCTGGACGGATGGCTCTCCATTCCGGGTCATGATCAAGGATGAGAAGGCAAGCATCGAGGAGGCACGCAAGCAGGCTCATGCCAAAGCGATGGCGGCCTTGGCACCGATAACGGAGGCCGGAACGGTTATCGCCACCAATAGCCATCTCGAAGTTGTCGGTGATCCCTACCGGATGGTGGCCCAGCCCCGCTATTATCAGTCGAGTTACCCCGTCCTCGTCGAATACCGCATTGAAAAAAATTCTTCCAGGGCCCGGAAATTTGTCGCGACTGGGGCGTCACCTACGGATTCACGCTCAAGCAAATATTCACCGCCGAGGGCCGCACGCCAACGGTTCTTCATGCGGACAGCGGCATACCGGAAAGCCGTTCATGCCCCCTCGATTATCGTTTTGCCGACATCGTGACCTACTTCCCGAAAGGCGGCGAGCCGGTAGTCGCAATCCTCATTTTGATGGAAAGAGTAGGCTTTGAAGGCCCCGACGGACGTTATCTGGCGGTCACGGCACCCCTTTCCTATTAAAACTACCCGAAGTGGCCGTGGAAAAGGCTGATGAACGGCACCGAAGTGTTGTCAGGGCCGCAGCAGAGTGATAGCGAACGCAGCTGACCGCCGACCACACCGGCACGCAATCTGGAAAATCCGACATGATACCTCGCTACTCCCGTCCGGAAATGGTTTCCATCTGGACGCCCGAGACCAAATTCCGCATCTGGTTCGAAATCGAGGCCCATGCTTGTGATGCGCTAGCCGAGATCGGCGTAATCCCCAAAGAAGCGGCCAAGAAAATCTGGAAAGAGGGCGGTTCCGTAAGCTTCGACATCGACCGGATTGATGAAATCGAGCGGGAAACCAAGCACGACGTCATCGCTTTCCTGACCCATCTGGCGGAAATCGTCGGCCCTGAGGCCCGGTTTGTTCACCAGGGCATGACCTCGTCCGACGTACTCGACACCTGTTTCAACGTTCAGTTGGTCCGCGCAAGCGATCTGCTTCTCGCAGAACTCGAAAAGCTTCTGACGGCCCTGAAGAAACGCGCATTCGAGCACCGCGATACGGTCACCATTGGCCGCTCGCACGGCATCCATGCCGAACCCACGACCTTTGGCGTCAAGCTCGCGCAGGCCTATGCCGAATTCGACCGCTGCCGCACTAGGCTGGTCAACGCTCGCGAAGAGATCGCCACCTGCGCGATCTCCGGGGCTGTGGGAACCTTTGCCAATATCGATCCTCGGGTTGAGGAACACGTGGCGAAAGCGATGGGTCTAAAGGCCGAGCCTGTTTCGACACAGGTCATCCCGCGCGACCGCCATGCGATGTATTTTGCTACCCTGGCCGTCATCGCTTCATCGATCGAACGGCTCGCCATCGAGATCCGGCATCTGCAACGCACGGAAGTGCTCGAAGCCGAAGAATATTTCTCTCCCGGGCAGAAAGGCTCCTCGGCCATGCCGCACAAGCGTAACCCGGTGCTGACGGAAAACCTGACAGGCCTAGCAAGAATGGTGCGCGCCTACGCCCAGCCAGCTATGGAAAATGTCGCGCTCTGGCACGAGCGAGATATCTCTCATTCCTCGGTTGAGCGGATGATCGGACCTGACGCCACGATTACGCTCGATTTCGCTTTGGCGCGGCTCACTGGCGTTGTCGAGAAGCTGCTGGTCTATCCGGAAACCATGATAGCGAACCTAAACAAGTTCAAGGGCCTTGTTCACTCGCAACGCGTCCTTCTGGCGCTTACCCAGTCTGGCGTGTCGCGCGAGGATGCCTATCGATTCGTCCAGCGAAACGCCATGAAAGTTTGGGAAAAAGGAAAAGACTTTCTGGAGGAACTCCTTGCAGATCCGGATGTCCGCAAAGCCCTTTCGGAAGACGAAATTCGCGAAAAATTCGATCTTGGCTACCATACAAAGCATGTCGATACGATATTCGAGCGGGTTTTTGGAGAGAATTGATCGTTCCAGCCTGCTTGAAACGCAATTTCGCGAAATTTTTTAATTGTAGCCTGATTTGAACATCCGGCCATGTTTTCGGAAGGCTCGTGGTAGACAATCCTCCACAGGAAAGGAGGAGAAGATAGTAACTCCATATGAATACCACCGTTCGGAACGCGAATTCGCCGACCGTCACCATGGCTATCTCGGAGAGCAAGGCCACGGACGACCAGGCCGAACCGTCCTCTTTGTCGCCGCTATATTGGCGATCGTTCTCGGCCTCTTGAGCCTTGGAAACGGTTTAAACTCCAGACAGTTCAGGCAAAAACCCGATGGCGCGGCAGCGGTGGAACCGCATCCGAATACCGGATAGGCATGCGGTTTTCATCACCGCGGAAAAATAAGGTGCCGGCGACCTTGTGCCAAGTAGGGCACATAAGTTGAAATCTTGCTCGCTAAGCGCCATCTCCACGGCATGAAGACGACCGAAGCTGAAATATTGATCGTGCCCGGCTACAAGGGTGCTCCTGAAGACCATTGGCAAACGCGATGGGAGCGGAACCTCTCCGCTGCGCGGCGGGTTCAGATGGGCGAATGGCAAAAGCCGGTTTTCGAAGATTGGAAAGCCAATCTGATTGCCGCGGTCGAAAAATGCGTCAAACCGGTCGTGCTGGTCGGCCATTCGATCGGCTCGCAAGTCATTGTCCGCGCCGCCAAAGATTTCCCCAAGCCGATTGCAGGCGCCTTTCTGGTCGCTCCACCAGACGTCGAAAATCCCTCGATCCGGCCCCGGCACTTGCTGACATTCGGTCCGGCGCCACGCGATCCTCTGCCATTTCCCTCCATCACGATTGCAAGCCGCAATGACAGCTTCTGTTCGTTTGAGGTCGCCGAGGATATGGCGGCCGCCTGGGGCTCGCTGTTCATGGATGCCGGCGAAAGCGGCCATATCAATGCAGATAGCGGCCATGGACCATGGCCCGAAGGGCTGATGGTTTTTTCACGCTTCATGAACCAGCTGAAGGCCGATGCCTGAAAGCCTGCAACCTCCGACATTCCAAAAATAAACCCGCCTTGCGCAAGCCGGGTTTTATATGCCGGCAGACCGAAAAGAGCCGATCAGGATTCGTTTTTGATCTGCTCGATCGCCTGGGCCATGAACTCGTCCATGGTGCGGCGAAGCTGATGATCCGACTGGTCGATACCAGCGGCATCGAAGTCGGCCCGCACCTTCCGGAATACGTCCTCATCGCCTGCTTCTTCGAAGTCAGAACGAATCACTTCCTTGGCATATTCGGCGGCTTCTTCGCCCGATTTGCCCAGAAGGCCCGCTGCCCACATGCCCAAAAGCTTATTACGACGCGCTTCGGCCTTGAATTGCAGGGCCTCGTCATGTGCAAATTTCTTTTCGAAAGCGTCACCGCGATCGTTCATCCCGCTCATTGCAAACCTCCTGTGGGAACCACTGTAGCCGATATAGTCGGCTTTGACCCTTATTTGAAGCCCAAAGAAGTCCAAATTTGGATTGATTTCTGGTGGAGTAAGTTTCACGCATATTGTATGGGAGCGGCCATGACAGTACATAAGCATCTTCAGTCACCTTTCGGCATAAGCCAAGCGACTCGCCGAACAAACTCGTGGCCAGGTAAATGGAAACCGTTTCCAGCCCTCACGCCAGACTCTTCAGGGATACCCGTAATGACCAAACGACGCCGGATTTATGAAGGCAAGGCCAAGATTCTCTACGAAGGGCCAGAACCGGGCACCCTTATCCAGTTCTTCAAGGATGACGCCACCGCGTTCAACAAGAAAAAGCACGAAGTCGTGGACGGCAAAGGCGTGCTGAACAATCGAATTTCAGAGCATGTTTTCACGCATCTGCAGCGCATCGGTATCCCAACCCATTTCATTCGCCGCCTCAACATGCGTGAGCAATTGATCCGCGAAGTGGAAATCATCCCGCTTGAGGTTGTTATCCGCAATGTCGCAGCGGGATCGCTGTCGAAACGTCTCGGCATTCCCGAGGGAGAAGTGCTCCCGCGCTCGATCATAGAGTTCTATTACAAGAAGGATGAACTCGATGATCCAATGGTTGCCGAAGAGCATATCACAGCCTTTGGCTGGGCATCGCCGCCGGAAATAGACGATATCATGTCTCTCAGCGTGCGCATCAACGACTACCTGTCGGGCTTGTTCATGGGCGTCGGCATCCAGCTCGTCGATTTCAAGATCGAGTTCGGACGGCTTTTTGAAGGCGATATGATGCGTATCGTGCTGGCCGACGAGATATCACCCGACTC
>JAHEHW010000180.1 GCA_024639745.1 Salaquimonas sp.
ATCGGCCGCGAACTGCTCACTGAAATTATTCAGTCATTTCCCGAGGCCAGGGCCATCCGCCTGCTGGTCAAACAGGCCAATACCGGCGCTATTGGATTTTACGAGCGCTTTGGTTTCGAACGAACCGGCGAAACCGGCCATTGCGGCGAGGGCGGAAAAGACGTGCCAGCGCTGATCTATGAACTGACGCTTGCCAGATAAGTATCGCATTGATTGCCCGGCTCCAAATTCGGCGTATTTTTCGCTGCGGCAAGTCTTGAATAGACATTGTACCAAAGTCTTATTCCCTCTAGTGTCGCCGAAAAATTGGAGAAAGGGAGGGATTTCGTGTCGCAATCATCAAAAAAAGAGCCAAGTTTTCGCAAAAGCGTTGATATTCTGTTTGATCGGGCCGTTCGACAGATGAATATCTCTCAAGGTCTTGCGAACAAGATCAAGGTTTGTAACTCGACCTATACGGTGCGCTTTGGCGTAAAGCTGCGCGGCGAAATTCATACATTTACAGGGTACCGATCGGTACACTCGGAGCACGCGGAGCCTGTTAAGGGCGGTATTCGCTACTCCATGGGTGTAAGCCAGGACGAGGTTGAAGCGCTGGCCGCGCTGATGACCTACAAATGCGCGATCGTCGAAGTGCCTTTTGGCGGCTCCAAGGGCGGGCTGCGCATCAATCCGAAAGAATGGGACGAGGACGAGCTTGAGCGCATCACCCGCCGTTTCTCCTACGAGTTGATCAAGCGCGACCTCATCAATCCATCACAGAATGTCCCCGCGCCCGATATGGGTACCGGCGAGCGGGAAATGGCCTGGATCGCCGACCAGTATCACCGCATGAACACGACCGATATCGACGCACGGGCCTGCGTGACCGGCAAGCCGTTGAATGCCGGTGGTATCCGGGGAAGAACGGAAGCCACGGGCAGGGGAGTCCAATACGCTCTCCGCGATTTTTTCCGCCATCCGGCCGATCTAAAAATTGCTGGCCTTGAAGGAAAACTGGCCGGAAAGCGTATAATCGTTCAGGGGCTTGGCAATGTGGGCTACCACGCAGCGAAATTTCTGCAGGAGGAAGATGACGCACTGATTACCGGGGTGATCGAATTCGACGGCGGCATATACAATCCAAACGGTATCGATATCGAAACCCTTCGCCATCACATGAACGAGCATGGCGGCGTTAAGGAGTTCCCGCACGGAAAGCATTTCGAAAATGGCGCGGTTTTGCTCGAACAGGAATGCGATATCCTGATTCCTGCCGCGCTTGAAGGCGTTATCAATCTTGAAAATGCCGATCGGGTGAAAACCAAGCTGATCATCGAAGCCGCGAACGGCCCCGTAACGGCGGGCGCTGACGAGATTCTCCGGAAGAAGGGTGTGGTGATCATTCCCGACATGTATGCCAACGCTGGCGGTGTGACGGTTTCCTATTTCGAATGGGTGAAAAATCTCTCGCATATCCGTTTCGGTCGCATGCAGCGTCGGCAGGAAGAGGCTCGCCAGCAATTGATCATAGAAGCGCTGGAAAAAATGACCGGCAGGGAATTCCCGGATGAATTGAAGGGCGCTTTCGTCTCTGGCGCGGATGAATTGACGCTTGTTCGCTCTGGCCTCGATGATACGATGCGAGGCGCCTATGCCAGCATGCGGGAAAAATGGCACGTGAAACGGTCTGACGATCCCGATTTCGATCTCAGAACCGCCGCTTACATGATTTCAATCCAGCGTGTTGCCGACAGTTATCGGGCGCTTGGCCTCTGAGCCGGCCGCCCGGGTCGAATTGCTAGCGAAACAGAAAGGCGAGCCGGCATAACCGTGCCGGCTTTTCTTATGCAGGCATCGCGGGCGCCGTCACCTGCCTGGCCGGTCGCGAGCGAAACAGAATGAACGTCATGACACCGATATTGAGAAGGTTCCAGGCGATTCCGTGCAGGAAGGCCATGGCATAGGAACCGGTAAGATCTTGGATGAATCCGGCGGCCCAACCGCCGATCGCCATCCCCACCACCGTCGACAGTATGATCAGGCCCATACGCCTGCCGGCCACTTCCGGCGGTAGATATTCACGCACGATAATGGCGTAGCTCGGCACGATACCGCCTTGGGCAAGGCCAAAGATCAGCGAGACAGTGTAGAGTTCCGTCGGACCGTCGAAAGGCACATAAAGGCAAAGCGCAAGATATTGCAGCACGGAGCTTATTAGCAGCGTTGCCACGCCGCCGATACGGTCTGCCAGGAACCCGCAAATAAGCCTGCTGATGACGCCGGCGGCCAGCATTACGGAAAGCATTTCCGCGCCAGTCTCCGCGCCAAGGCCCAGGTCAACCGCGTAAGCGACGATATGAATTTGCGGCATCGCCATCGCCATGCAACAACCGATGCCGGCAAGTGCCAGCAGCGCGACCAGCACGGTATCGCTGATTGATGTTTTCTTGGTAGGCCGCGAATAGGCTGAGGCGCTGTCGCCATGGCTCGAGATCTTGCGACGTAGCAGAAACGACATCGGCAAGAGTACGACGATACAGGCGACAGCCACGATAAGAAGAGCTGGCCTCCAGCCATCGGTTGCGATGACATCCTTCAAGATGAGGGGCCAGATCGTGCCGGCAAGATAGTTGCCGCAGGCGGTCGTCGCTATCGCGATTCCGCGATAACGCTGAAACCAGTGACTGACATCGGCAATGAGCGGGGCAAATCCCGTCGCTGTCGCCAAACCGATCGGGAACTGCAGCAGCGAAAAGACGAGTATATTGGGCGCATAGGAACTCGCGGTGTAACAGGCGGCCAGCAAAAGCCCGCAAACAACCATGATCGGCGATATACCGTAACGGTCGACAAATCGACCAAGCACCAGATTGCCTACAGCGAAGCCCGCCATTGCTGCGGAATAGGCAAGCGAAGCCTCACCGCGCTCGATTCCGAAATCCGACTGTAGATTGGGCAGAATCAGGACGACAATCCACAACCCGATATTGACCACTCCGGCTGAGCTCACGGCAAGCGCAAGCCGCAGGAAGGCGGGTCCGCGATCAATAGGCGAGGATTGTTTGGTGTATTTAGCTTCAGGCGTGCTCATCGCGAAAGATCGGTCTTACTTGGCAATCGCAATGCGGGTGCCGTCCGGCGACCATTTTGCAACCACCTCGCAAACCGCAAGATAGTCGGCAACGCTGCCGTCGCACGCCGTTTCAATGGCAGAGTCCAGGTCGCCCTCGCTTTGCCACCCGCAAAGATAGCGATGCCAATGCAGTCCTTCCTTATGCTGCTGTAACAGATCGGCGGCCCAAAGCGATGGATAGCAATACTGGATCACCTTGCAGTCTTCGGCAGCCGCTCCTCCGGCTACGCATTTTTCCCGGGCGCAGGCAATCGCATCCCCGGCATTCGAACCGGTGCACCTACCGCTTGATCGTTCCGGCGCCTCAACAAAGGCGATCCCGGACACGGATTGCGACGCCGCAAATCCCGGATAGAAAAAAAGACACGCAACCGCAAAGGCTTGAAGCGGTTTCTTGATTCTTCCTCGCATCACATGAATTCCGGAAAACTGGTTGGGATGGGCTTGCCGACTTGGAATGAACGCCAAAACGGAGCGGCCATGGAAAATCGACGGTTGATGTGACGCTAGCACACTGGACAAGGCGGCGCCATCGCGGCATAACCGCATCGCAAAATACCGGAAGGCGATCTAGAAATGCAGTTGCTGAAACAGTTCTTCACATGGTGGAACGGTTCAACCTGGGGAACGCGGTTTTATACATGGCGCAAGGGTACCCGGGTCGGCGAGGATGAGTTCGGCAATGTCTACTATCAGGGAGATGGTGGTAGACGTTGGGTTCAATACGCAGATCTTGCCGAGGCGAGCGCGATCCCGGCCGGATGGCATGGCTGGATGCATTATCGTGTCGATACGCCGCCTTCGGAAGAAGATTACAGTCGCCGTGACTGGGAATTGCCGCACCGTCCAAACATGACCGGCACTTCCCAGGCCTATTACCCGAAAGGTTCGCTCGCCAATCCGGAAGAGCGCCCTGAGGTGACGGGCGATTACGATGCCTGGACGCCCTGAGGCGTCGGGAAGCTCTCGGGTCAATGGAACTTGGCACCGCCAAAACGCCCCCCGATTGCCGCATTTACGCAATCGGCGACATTCACGGCTGCATCGAGGAATTGGAAAGCCTTTTCGCGCTGATCAGGTCCGATCTGTCGGCGCGGCCGGTCGCGGCGCACCGGATCATCACGGTCGGCGATTATTGCGATCGAGGGCCGGATACCCGGGGCGTTGTCGATTTTTTGCTCGGCATGCGGGAAGAGCATGATCTCGTTTGTCTCCGAGGCAATCATGACCAGCGCCTTCTGGAATTTCTCGAAAGCCCGGAAGAAGTCGGTGATTTCTTTCTCACTTATGGCGGCATTAAAACCATGCTTTCATATGGCGTCGAGGCAGAACGCCATGCCGATTTGCGCCAGCTTTCTCGCAATTTCCGCCGTGCCTTGCCACGGAATCACGTCGCGTTTTTCAACAGTCTTAAGCTGATGCAGGTGGAGAATGAATATCTGTTCGTTCACGCGGGAATTCGGCCCGATGTTCCGCTGGAAAAGCAATCCGCACACGACATGATGTGGATCCGAAATGCGTTTCTCGATCATCGTCGCGCGCATGAAAAACTGGTGGTCCATGGCCATACGATTACCGATGCGGTCGATTTCCAGCCCAACCGAATCAATATCGATACCGGCGCTTTCATGTCCGGGCGGTTGAGCTGCGTCGTTCTGGAGGGAACGCGCTATGATTTGATCGATTCGGTTTCCGGTATGAATGGATCCGGCGGGGAGGGGGCATGACGGTAAAAGACAATTCAAGACAAGTATGGCATTCAGACAGCTATCAGCGCGATACCGGTTTCGTTTCCAAGCTTGGCGAGGGTGTGCTGCAATGGCTGAGCCCGGTAGCCGGCGAGCGAATTCTTGATCTGG
>JAHEHW010000181.1:0-4223 GCA_024639745.1 Salaquimonas sp.
TCGAAACCGTTCTTCCTCTAATCAAAAAGTACGATGTCGCCGTCGTCGCCATTTCGAACGACGATACGGGCATCTCGGAAGACCCGGAAGTCCGCTTCGCGGTTGCAAAGAAAATCGTTGAGCGCGCCGCCGATTTCGGCATCAAGCCGAACGATATCGTCGTTGATCCGCTTGTCATGCCGATCGGCGCAATGGCAACCGCCGGCCACCAAGTTTTCACACTTGTTCGCCGTCTGCGCGAGGAACTCGGCGTCAATACCACCTGCGGCGCCTCCAATATCTCGTTTGGCCTGCCAAACCGTCACGGGATCAACAATGCGTTCCTGCCAATGGCGTATGCTGCAGGTATGACCAGCGCGATCATGAACCCGGTTGCCTTACCCGTCGGCCCGAAGAAAATCGCCGAGAAAAGAGCCCAGGTCGAAGCAGCAGGGATCATGCTGCCGCCGGACATGGATGATGAGACTTTCGTGAAGATGTTCGGCATGGGATCTACAAAACCGCGCCCAGGCAAGGAAATGGAAGCAATCCGTGCCGCAAACTTCCTTCTCAACCAGGATGCTGGCGGTGCCGCATGGATCGCATTCAACCGGGATCCTGATGCAGCACCTGCTGGCGCACGCGGTGCTCGCGCTGGCCGCGGCCGAGGTCGGCGCAGTGCTTAAGCTGGGTCTGGCTTAATGGCAAAAAGGAGTTAAACTAGAAAGGGAATGCTGAAGCACCAGGACGATATGGGGAATCCTCTTGTTCTCTTCATGCCTTCCGGCAAGCGTGGCCGGTTTGCAAGAGGGACGACCATTATCGACGCTGCAAGAGAGCTTGGCGTCTATGTCGAGTCGGTTTGCGGTGGCAGGGGTATCTGCGGCCGCTGCCAGTGCGAAGTGCAGGAAGGCAAATTCGCAAAGCACAAAGTCACCTCCTCCGCCGAGAATATTTCGCCCAAGGGGCCGAAAGAGCTGCGCTATGAAGAAAAGCGCGGCTTGAAACCGGGCCGCCGGCTTTCCTGTTCCGCCACCATCGAAGGCGACCTTGTAGTCGACATCCCGCAAGACCTGCAAGTCAACGCGCAGGTTGTGCGCAAGGCGGACGATAACCGCATCATCCTCAGGAACCCCGCCATTCAGTTGTGTTATGTCGAGGTCGAAGAACCCGACATGCACAAGCCTATCGGCGATCTCGACCGGATAAAGGAAGCGCTTGAGCGCGAATGGGGTTTCACCGACCTCATTATCGATCAGCATTTGTTGCCAAAGGTTCAGAAGATCCTTCGCTCGGCCGAATGGAAAGTGACGGCCGTTATCCACCGCGATATGGAAAGCTCCCGACCCTCGCTGATCGCGCTCTATCCGGGACTTCACAATGAAGCTTACGGCATTGCCTGCGATATCGGCTCGACCACGATCGCGCTTCATCTGGTGTCTCTTTTGTCAGGCGTTACAATTGCATCCTCCGGCACCTCGAATCCGCAAATCCGTTTTGGCGAAGATCTGATGAGCCGTGTCTCGTACGTGATGATGAATCCCGACGGAGCCGAGGCGATGACCAAGGCCGTCAGGGAGGCGCTCAACAAGCTGATTGGCGAAGTTTGCCAGGAGACGAACGTCAACCCGGATTACATTTTCGATCTGGTCTTCGTCGGCAACCCGATCATGCACCATCTGTTTCTGGGCATAGACCCGACGGAGCTGGGCGGCGCGCCCTTTGCCCTGGCGGTGTCCGGTGCCGTCCATTCATTGGCTGCAAACCAAGAAATAGCGGTCAACAAGGGCGCGCGCGTCTACGTCCTGCCCTGCATTGCCGGGCATGTCGGCGCAGACGCGGCGGCGGTTACTTTGTGCGAAGGCCCGCACCGCCAAGACAGCAAAATGCTCGTTGTCGATATCGGCACCAATGCAGAAATTATTCTCGGTAACGCGAAGCATACTGTCGCAGCGTCCTCCCCGACCGGTCCGGCATTCGAAGGCGCCGAAATCTCCTGCGGCCAGAGGGCAGCTCCTGGCGCAGTCGAGCGCGTTCGCATCAATCCCCAAACTCTGGAGCCGAAAATCAAAGTCATCGGTGCAGATCAGTGGTCCGATGAAGAAGGTTTCGACGAAGCAACGGAAAAACTCGGAGTAACCGGGGTATGCGGATCGGGAATCATCGAAGTGATTGCCGAAATGTATCTTGCGGGCATTATCTCCGAAGATGGCGTGATAGATGGCAGCCTGACCGAAAAATCCGACCTTATAATTGCCAATGGTCGCACATGGTCCTATGTTCTCTGGCGCGGCAAGCAGGAACTTGTGATCCGCCAGACGGACGTACGTGCAATCCAGCTTGCCAAAGCGGCACTCTATGCCGGCATCCGACTGCTGATGGACAAAAAGGGCATCGATCACGTCGACTCGATCAGCTTTGCCGGTGCTTTCGGAACCTTCATCGATCCGAAATACGCGATGGTTCTCGGCCTAATCCCGGATTGCGGCCTCGATCACGTCAAGGCCGTCGGCAACGCCGCAGGCTATGGCGCCAAAATGGCGCTTCTCAATCGCGACTACCGGCGCGAGATCGAGGAAACCGTCCGCAAGATCGAGAAGATCGAAACCGCGCTCGAGCCCGATTTTCAGCGCCATTTCGTCAATGCCATGGCTATTCCAAACAAGGTCGACTCATTCCCCAATCTCGCAAAGTGGGTACAGCTTCCCGCTCGCAAAATTCTTGAATCTGCAGGTGGTGAAGGCGGCGGCCGCAGACGCCGGGGGCGTCGGGGCTAAACTAAACCCCTGCCAGAAAATCGGAAATCAAGAGGCGCACGATTTCCTTGAGGGCTTCCTCATTGTCGGCACCATCTTCGATCGCCTTGTGGTAAACTTCCAATTGCCTGTCTGCCCCGGTACCGCGCTCGACAATTTCGCGGGCGCTAGCCAACTCCTTGGCGCATCCGAGTACAACAGCTTCAGGCATGACAAGATCGATCAGTTCTTCCAGAAGTTCCGGGTAAGGCACCAATTCGCCACGCCCGAAATCGATCAAGCCGCCCGAAACACCATAGCGTTGTGCCCGCCAACGATTTTCGCCCAGCAGGAAGCGATCATATTGCCGCCAGCGCTGATTCTTCGTCCTGAGGACGAACAGCATCCGGAAAATGCTTTGGGTCATCGCCGCAATGGCGATCGCATCATCCAGGCGCGGTGCGACATCGCAGATTCGAGATTCGACGGTAGGAAAACGCGCGGACGGTCGCAAATCCCACCAGATCTTGCTGGCATCCTCGATCAGCTTGTTGTCGATCAGCAATTGCACTGCCCGGGCATATTCGCCGAAGCTGTTGAAGACCGGCGGCATGCCGGTGCGCGGAAGGTTATCGAAAACCGTGAGCCGGTAGGATTTGAGGCCCATCTCCGATCCTTCCCAGAACGGCGAGGACGTCGAAAGCGCCAGCAGATGCGGCATGAAATAGCTGAACTGGTTCATGAGATCGATCCGCAGATCATCGTCTTCGATCCCGACATGCACATGCATCCCGCAAATCAGCATTCGCCGCACGACACCGGCAAGATCGCGTTCGAGGTCAATATACCGTTCCCGCTGGGTAAAGACTTGTTCGTGCCATTTCGCCATCGGATGGGTTGAAACCGCCACCGGCGACAAACCATACCCAGCAGCGACGACTGAGACCCTCTCGCGCAGGCTCCCAAGATCGGCGCGGGCTTCCGCGATATCCGCACAGACCTTTGTGCCAACTTCGATCTGACATTGAAGAAATTCAGGCGAAACCTGGTCCTCCATTTCTTTCCGGCAATCGTCCATCAACCCGTCGGGCGCAGGCACCGGCAGCAATGTCTCGGAATCGACGAGCAAATACTCTTCTTCAAGGCCCAAAGTGAATTTTGGTTCGCGGATCGCCATCGCGAAAGATTGCCCATTCGGCCGAGAAATTGCAATCGGATAGTGCGAGAAACCATTGAAAAGCAGGTTGAAATTCGTTCAGGTCTTCGCCTGCCAGTTGCTGGATATCGGCCTGATGAGATCGGATGTCGAAACGGCAATCGCAAGTTCATCGGCAAGCGATGCTAAGTCGGAACTCCATGAGGTCCGGCGGGCGAATGCAACTCGCTAACGATCAGCAAACGCTCAGATAGCTTACGGATCATAAAGACAAACCGCGCTGTCCATTTTAACAGGCATGGCGGATTCTTTTTGGGTACAGCTCAATGTACTCCGGAAAAGCAGGCGCGAAG
>JAHEHW010000181.1:4233-4960 GCA_024639745.1 Salaquimonas sp.
CCGCAGCAGCACCGAGCGGTTCGCTCGGATTATCGCCGATCAGCAGCCCCAGAGCGTACTCCGTAAGCCTCGGCAGGCCGTAAGGATCCGGAACTTCGACAATATCGCCGCCAAGGGCTGAAACCGGCAGCGGTGCGACCGCCAGATCGGCAAGAATGGCAGCTTTCTGTCCAGAAATATTGGCACTCTGAAAAGACACGCGATAAGAGCGCTCCATGCTTTCGAGGCTGTTGATACCGGCATTTCGCCAGGCGCAGCCTTCTTCCCATACCGAGATCGGAAGCGGGTCGCTTTCCGGCGCAATACCGTTTTTCAGGCAGGCCCAGACAAGGCGTTCCGTCAACAAAGTCTCGGCCGCGATCTCCTTTCCATCACACAGATCGCAGGTTACGATCGCCATATCGAGACGACCGGATTCTATTCGGTTGCGAAGTTCCAGCGAGTTCTCGACGACGACATCAACAGTTACACAAGGATGCGTTTCAGCAAACCGGCGAAGCATACCGGGTAACATGCGCTCGGCCACATCGTCCGGTGCTCCCATCCGAACAACGCCGGCAACCACGGGCGTAATGAGCCGCGCGACCAATTCCCGGTTCATCGCCAGTACACGCCGCGCATGCAACAACAGCATTTCGCCATCACCAGTAAGCGTGACGGATCTCGAATCTCTCTTGAAAACCGGCCGACCCAGCAGTTCCTCCAGCCGCTTGACCTGCATGGAAAC
>JAHEHW010000182.1 GCA_024639745.1 Salaquimonas sp.
CGAATAACCCGCTCTTCGGTATCTATCTTGCGCTATTCGGCATCCTCGTGCTGTCGCCGGATACGATGTTCATGCGTTTTTCCGAAATGGAGGCACTGCAGATGGTTGGCTGGCGCGGAAGCCTCAGCGGCAGCCTGCTGATTGTATGGTGGCTGACCGTGAATATCGGCCGGGTAAGAGCGCGCATACCGGAAATCTTCACCGCGGCCGGCCTGGTCATCATTCTGGCCCATTGCGCCAATTCCGCATTGTTCAGCTTTGGCATCGCTTCATCGCCGGTTTTCCTGGTCCTGCTTGGCGTATCCACGGTTCCGGTATTTTCTTCAATATTGGCTCACCTGATGCTTGGCGAGCCGGCAAGCAAAGCGACATGGCTCGCGACCCTGGGCGTGGTGAGCGGTATCGTCATCGCGATCTCCGGCGAAAGTCGCGCCGGAATCGGCATCAATCTTCAATCGTTTCTTGGTACCCTCGCCGGCCTTGGTGTCGCCTTTACCCTCGCCCTGACTTTCGTCATGCTGCGCAAACACCGCAATGTGCCCTTGGTTCCGACACTTGGTCTGGGTGCGCTGAGCGCGGGACTGATCGGCATCTCCATCGTCGGTCCATCCGTCATGCTCGACGGCAATCCATGGGCTATCGCGGTCACCGGTGCGATAATACTGCCGATCTCTTTTCTCAGCCTGTCTTTCGCTTCACGCTACACTCATGCTTCGAATGTCAGCCTGATCATGCTGCTGGAAACAATCCTGGGACCAATTTGGGTCTGGATCGGAATTGGAGAGCAGCCTTCGCCAATGATGCTGATCGGCGGCGCGATCGTTCTGATCTGCTTGTTCGCGTATCTGCTGCATACGGCAAACGGCGCAAGACGGCGGAAATTTCCCCACAACTAAAAATTGCCGCGATGCAGCATTTTTTTGCTTGAAATGCCGCGCTGCAGCATTTATGTATCACCCAGTGGTTGCTCTGACGATGCAGCCGTAACACAAATTCAAAGAAGGAACATAAAATGTCCGCTGCTACCGACTACAGCAAACTCTACAAAGAATTCTTCGCCGGCAAATTCGCCAACACCGAAGCCGTTGACGAAATGGTCAAAAACGGCGCCGAATATGGTGCAAAATTCAACAAGATCGCTCTCGACGCCGCTGCGAAAAACGTTGATCTCGGCAACGCATGGATCAAGGAAACCTTGAGCCAGTACGCTGCTTTCACCAAGCCGCAGAAAGAAGCTGCCGACTACTTCAAAGTTGCCAGCGAAATAATGACAGCCCAAGCTCAGAAAACGCCTGACCACATTACCAAATTCGCGGAAATCGCTCAGTCAACCAATGCTCAGTTCGCTGAACTTTTCATGGGCGCTTCCAAAGAAGTTCAGGAACAGGTTTCCAAGGCCGCTACGAAAGCTGCCTAACCTCGTCCGCAAACTCCTCCTCCCTTAGCTGTAATACAGCTAACTTGGCGGGCCATCAGGCCCGCCATTTTTCTTTTGCGGCAGAGCTCCAGGAAACATCACCGAAGAATCCTCGTTAAAACCGGATTTGACCCATATCAATGCCGCTGGGCCACTCCGTGGCCTATTCCTGCGGAAAACTCGGAGTTCTGAAGCATGAAACCAATTCTGACCTGGATCCTGATCGCCAATACGGAAAAAGCCAAAATTTTCGAACATCGGGGGCCAGGAAGCGGTTTGACCCTGCTCACCGAGATCGACAATCCCGCCCCTGTGAAATCCTTCGACGATCAACAGGGCCGCTCATTCGACAGTTTTGGCAGCCACAGACACAAAATGGAGCCGCCACTGGAAACCGCTAACCCCTTCTTTGGAGAGATCGCCAACAGGCTTCGCAAAGACCTGGAAAAAGGACGATTTGAACGGCTGGTATTATGCGCCGGACCTCATAATTTGGGCTTCCTACGCCAGCAGATGGATGGCGCTTTGCAGAAGGCCGTTATCGCGGAAATGACGAAAAATCTGGTCAATACGCCTGAACCTTCACTTGCATCGCATTTCGAGGATGTTCTGCCGGTCTGAGTGCCGGGCTGCGAACCGCATTATCGACCGCAGCGAACAAATCCAGTCGATCACCCAGATCTAGGGTAGTCCCGACCAACAGACTTAACCAAAGCGAGACGGTAATGCGGGGCGTTTAAGCCCCGCATGGTTTTTCAGTCGATGATATTATTCTCAGGACCATAGGGGAAGCCGGTAATGTTTTCAGCGCCGTCTTCCGTAACGATCAGAATGTCATGCTCGCGATAGCCACCTGCACCGGGCGCGCCCTGCGGAACCCAAAGCATTGGCTCCATGGAGACGACCATGCCGGGCTCGAGCACCGTCTCCACATCCTCCCTTAGCTCCAGGCCCGCCTCTCGTCCGTAATAATGGCTCAAAACCCCAAAAGAATGACCATATCCGAACGAGCGGTAATCAAGCAGGCCTTCCTGACGGAAAAACCGGTTGATTTCAGCGCATATCGCGGCGCAGGACATGCCTGGACGGATCAGGGAAAGACCAAGTTCATGAGCCGCGACATTGGCTTTCCAAAGCCTCAAAGATTCCCCATCGGGTTGCCCGAGGAAAAGTGCGCGCTCTAGCGCGGTGTAATATCCGGAAATCATCGGAAACGTGTTTAGACTCAATATATCGCCTGGTTCGAGACGACGAGCGGTGACCGGATTGTGGGCTCCGTCCGTGTTGGGGCCGGACTGGAACCAGACCCAGCTGTCGCGCAATTCGCTGTTGGGATGCGAGCGGGCGATTTCGAACTCCATCGCATCACGTCCAGCAATGGCGACATCGATTTCTCTTACACCTTCGCGGATTGCTGCGCGGGTCGCCGCGCCACCGCTATCGGCGATCCTTGCGCCATCTCGAATCAGCGCGATTTCCTCCTTTGATTTTATCAACCGGCAAGACATGGCTCCCGGCGCAATATCCACAAATTGGGAAATCCCGGTCGCAGGTTCGAGATCGTTACGCGCCGCAAGCGTAATATGATCGGCTTCGATACCAATGCGCCCGACATTCCCGACCAGATGAGAGACCGCACGCCAGAAATTGCCACGCTCCCAGTCCGTATAGATCACGTTCTCGCAATGCGACCGGCGCCAAGGCTGGCCGCCATCGATATTAGCCGTGACCGTCGTACAGCTATCCTGGGTTACGACACAGCCATAGGGTCTGCCGAAGCTGCAATAAAGGAAACCCGTATAATAAGCGATATTGTGCATCGACGTCAGCAGCACTACCGGGATATCGCGCTTGTCCATGATTGCCCGAAGGGCTGAGAGCCGGCGCTTATATTCCATCCGGCTGAAGGGCAGCGCGGCTTTCTCGCCGTTATGACAATGAAAGAATTGGGGTCTTACTGGCATGTCTAGCATGGCACATTCTCCGTCAACTCGCCGGACGAAAAATGTCCACGCCCGACGAAACATCCGGGCGTACAGGACAAGATATCAAAAAGATGATCTTTGCCGCGGGTGCAGCGACGCCATCGCTGCACGGCTTGCTTGGATTCCGATATATCAGGTCCGAACGCTTGGCAAGCGGGAACATATGGGACCGCGCAAAACCGGTCCCTGAATCCGCAAAATGATCAATCTTTGATTCAACGCAAAGATTGATCAGCCTGAGGTGGCTAGATTTTCTAGCAAGATTGACGAAAAGGAAGCATCGAATGCCTAGGAAAACAATTCTCGCCTTTATGGAAAAATCCCAACCCGTTTCAACCCTTGACCGGTATCGCGATATGCCGGGGGACGAGTGGCATCTGCAGGTTGCGATAGTGGGTATTTCGCCTGCATCCCCGGTTTACACCCTAGGCGTCCCGCCCTACGGCGCATTCAGCTTTCCCGATGACTGGCATGAGACGATCCAGGCAGATCTCAAATCGGTGGCAGACAAGGCCAACGACGTTGAAGCCTATTTGGGCGAAAAGGAAATTCCCGGAAGCGCTGTGACGATTTACTGCGACCGCACCATGCTGGAAGATGAAATCGCCAGAATCGCTTGCGTCGGCAATCTGGCTATCGCTCCGCCCCGCAAAGATCTTGAAGAGGATCTGTATTCCAATCTCATCGGCGGGATTCTCTTCAAGTCGCCGATTGGAGCACTCGTAAATGCCACCGATATCAATAAGGCCTTGAAACCGGAAAAGGTATTCCTGGCCTGGAATCGCAGCCTACAGGCGTCTCGTGCGGTTCATATGGCCCTGCCCATGCTCGCCCAAGCGAAAGAGGTCATGCTTGCGATCTTCGATCCGATATCGACCCGGCATCTCGACGGAGAAGATCCGGGTGCCGATGCTGCCGCCTGGCTTGCCCGCCAGGGCTGCAATGTGACCGTTACGCAGTTCCCCTCGGGCGGCCATGACATTGCCGACGGCATTGACGAACGCGCTCGAGAATTCGGAGCGGACCTGGTGGTTATGGGCGCCTATGGCCATTCTTGGCTGAGGGAACGCGTCTTTGGCGGCACGACGCAGAAGATCTTGGAGAAGTCAGACCGTCCAACGCTGCTCGCGCATTAGGGCGGATTATCAACGGAGAGAGAGAGAAAGAGCTGATGTCCTGGAAGGGGAGAAATACAGGACATCAGCTTCTCGTTAAAGTTCCGGCGCCGGCAAAGGAGGTAGGAGGATCGCACCAGAACGCCGAAACAAGAGGGGCGTGGTTCGTGAAATCCAATTTTCAATATGCCCGACAAGAATATGGTTGCTTGAGCTATTACATGGTCGTGAACGCTCATTCTTCTATCGAGCATAAGGCCCCGGCCTGTCCGATGTACCGGCAGCTAGCTGATGGGTTCGGCTGCCAGTTGCACGCCGGGGTCGGGTCTGATGGTCATATGCATCACCGGCGTGGGCAAGGCGCCTGCCGGCATGAACCTGTAACGCGACAGCAAGGTCGCCAGAATGATCTGCGCTTGTAGCACTGCAAAATTGG
>JAHEHW010000183.1 GCA_024639745.1 Salaquimonas sp.
ATTCGATTGCCGTCAGCGCCTCTATGATCCTTTGCTGCGGCGAAGCGCTTATCGACATGTTGCCCCGGAAGTTGGCGGACGGCAGCAATGTTTTTCTTCCGTGTGCGGGCGGCGCGGTCTTTAACACAGCGATAACACTTGGGCGACTGGGCGAGAATGTCGCGCTGTTCTCTGGCCTTTCGACGGACATGTTCGGGGAGCAGTTGGTAGACGCGCTCACAAGCGCTTGCGTCAATTCCGGCTTTGCCTTGCGTTCTTCAAGGCCAACAACGGTCGCATTCGTGCAATTGAGCGATGGGGAAGCCCGTTACGTCTTCTACGACGAAAACAGCGCGGGGCGCATGATCGAACCCGGTCAACTACCGCAATTGCCGTCAATCGCAGCCGCCCATTTCGGCGCGATAAGCCTGATCGGCGAACCTTGTGGCACGACATATGAGGCGCTTGCGGCCGACCTGTCGGCATCGACCACCATCTCGCTCGATCCGAATATCCGGCCTGGTTTCGTACAGGACGAGGCCTCTTATCGTGAAAGGCTTGGCAGGATGTTCGACCTTGCCGACATCATCAAGGTCTCCGTAGACGATCTCGAATGGCTGACGCAGGGCCAATCGGCGGAGGCGTTCGCAAATTCGCAACTGTCGGGGCGCTGCAGTCTGGTTGTGGTAACCCGCGGCTCCGACGGGGCTAGCGTATTCATGAAGGGTGGCAGTTTTCATTGTGATGCACCAGAAACCACTGTGGCGGATACGGTTGGGGCGGGCGACTCTTTCAATGGCGGATTGCTCAGCGGATTGAGGCAATCAGGGATGCTGCATCGCGAGAAACTTGACGCAGCCAGTTTCGATGACATCCGGCCAGCGGTGAACCGCGCCATGCAGATAGCGGCCATCACGGTTTCCCGAGCCGGCGCCAATCCGCCCTGGGCCCATGAATTGGCAACGACCGAAACACCGTGAACCTAAAGTCGCGACCCTCCGACGAAGGAATCGGAGCGTGCCTACCGGCTCTGAGGAGGTAACTGGCTTGGAGAATGCGCGAGCCCGTCAATGCATACCAGAGGAATGCGTTCCATCACCAGCTCTTAACCTTGTTTGATTTGAAGAGCTGACTTTCCGGCCCCAACTTTTCAGGTGAAGCGGACGCAATATTTGCGTTCCCCAATGACCAGCAACGCCCCGAGCGGGGTTTGTGAAAGGAGAACTCACGATGAGAAGCTTCTGACGGCCATTGCGCTAACATCACTTGCTGCCGTACCGTCCCTTGCGTCGGAAGACGGCCTGACCACTTCCAAGAAAGGTGAGCCTGCAACCATTCAGGAAGATTACGTAGATATGGATATGGACACCATGGGCGAACCCGCCGATACGGAGGTGGAAGTGACCGATTGTAAAGAAGGTCAACCCGCTACCGCCGACGGAGATCTCGTGGATCGCAGCACGGAAACCAATGGCCCGAAATGACCAGTTCAAGTAAGCCAAAACGACTCGTTTATAAAGCGCAAACCTATCCATTGGTCGCTCATCTGCTGGAGCGTGGATTGAAAAAGGATGAAGTCTTGCGATCTATCGTCAAAGCTACGCCGATGATCTCGACGTGCTTAATTCCGTTCTTGCGATGTTTAAGGATAAGACCCGACTGGCGGCGAAGCCACCACACTATAAATCTGGCCTCAAGGTTCAATGGCTAATAAGCGCGACCCCACCGTGTCTAAAATAACGCTGGCTTCCCGGTTGAACCGAGGAAGCCAGCAGATTTGATCGCAAGACAGAGCGTTCAGGACAGAGTCTTTATCCCGAGGCGGGATAGCGTTCGGTTTTATTCGGTCAAGAGCGCCTGCGGCATTAAACGACCCCAAATAACTGGAACACGCATCCGTCCGAATCATTGTTCATTTTCTAGGCAATTCGCGCGAGTTGGAATTGGCTCAACGTAGCCCGACACCGCACTGAAATCGATCTTCAGATCAGCATTGGCATAAACAGGGTTGCCAGGCTCAAAACCAGGAAGAAGCCCGCCATGTCGGTTACCGTCGTCAACAATGGTCCGCTGGCGACGGCAGGATCCTGACCAAAGCGCTTCAGGAGAAGCGGAACGACGCCGCCTATCGACACCGCAATCAAGGTATTGAGCGCAAGGGCAAGGCCAATTACCAGCCCAAGATAAGCGTTCCCTTTCCAGACCCAAGCCACAAGACCAATCAGGATGCCGAGGACGGTTCCATTAATGATCCCGACCGAGGCCTCCTTAAGCCAGACGCGAAAAGCATCGAAGGGCTTTACCAGTCCAAGCGACAGTTCCCGCATTGTTACGGCAACCGCCTGATTGCCTGAACATCCGCTCATGTCGGATACCATCGGCAGGAAGACTGCAATCGCGATCACGGCGGCCAGCGTTGCCTCATATGCCGAGATTACGCTGGCCGCGATGATGTTCAGAACGATATTCGCGGAAAGCCATGCCAGACGCCGCCTTGAGCGCAGTATTACCGGCATCGAGCGTACTTCCTCTCCGACGATACCCTGCAGTCTTAAATTCTCGTTCTCCGCTCGTTCGAGCGCCGCTTCGTCTGCGGCCGCCCTCGAGATCACGCCTGCCAGCTTGCCTTTGTCATCCACCACCGGCATGCCGAGAAAGGGATGTTCATCGAAAATCTCCAGCACGTCGTCGAGCGGTGTTGAAACGTGGACCGTCATGGGCGGGGTCATGATTTCCGTGAGAAGCGCGGAACGTTTTGCGGTCAGCAGGCTCCGAAGGGAAACGACACCGACCGGTTTGCCGAAGCGATTGAGAATATAGGGATGCTGACCGCGATACCGTTCGAAATCTTCCTCTTCGGCCGCAAGCCGTTTGAGAACATTTCCAACGGTATCTTTCTTGTTGAATGTGAAAGCCTCCGTAACCATTATGCCGCCGGCAACATCGTCGTCATAAGAGGCGAGTAACCGCAGGTCATCGGCCTCTTTCTTGCCCATGGTGGCATAGATGGCATCAGCGATTTCGCCTTCCATCTCGCCCAGAATGTCGGCCTGAATGTCGGAATCCAGCTCACCGAGGATCGCTGCTGCCAGCACAGGATCAAGCCGGCTGGCCATTTCGACGGCCACTTCATTCGGCGCCTCTCGCAGGAGCTCTGCGGCGATATCATGGGGCAGGATCGAGAATAACCTGTCTCGATCTTCAGGGTAGAGCTGAAGCAACTGCCGGAGCGCATCGCTGTAGGACAGGCTGTCGAGCAGTTTCGCCAGCCCCTCGCCGTCTTCAGCCTCCAGATAACCCGCTACCTGACGCTCGATTGCGTGCTCGTCTTCTTCCAGCAGAATTTCAGCTTCGGTTTCCATGGGGCAATTCTCACCTGCAATATGATTCAATTCGACCGGCCCGACAGAGGCCGGAACGCAGCACGGTAGTTTCGAGTAAACTTCGTCAGTTCAGTACGGCAGAAACAGCGCTCTGCAGTTTGTCGGTCAATTCGCCGACCTGGCCCTCATCTATGATGAATGGCGGCGCGAGCAGGACATGATCGCCATGAACGCCGTCGATCGTGCCAGACATTGGGTAACAGATCAGTCCGTTTTCGAAGGCAGCCTGTTTCAGCTTCTTCGCCACGGCCATTGATGGGTCGAAGGTTTCCTTGGTTTCCCGGTCCTTCACGAACTCCATCCCCATGAACAAGCCGCGGCCCCGAATGTCGCCGACGTGAGGATGCTGACCAAAAGTCTCTTCCAAAGCTTTCCGCAATTGCCCGCCACGCTCCCGTACGGATGACAACAGATCGTTTTCCAAAATCTCGCTGATGACCGCATGGGCGGCAGCAGCGGCCACTGGATGCCCCATATAAGTATGGCCATGCTGGAAAAATCCCGAGCCTGCAGCAATAGCGTCATGAATTTTTGCCTGGCACAACATGGCTCCGATGGGCTGATAACCGGCTCCGAGCCCCTTTGCGATGGTGACGATATCCGGCGCAACGCCATCCTGCTCACATGCGAAAAGTGTCCCCGTCCGCCCCATCCCGCACATGACCTCATCAAGGATGAGCAGGATGCCGTATTGGTCGCAAATCTCACGGATACGCTTGAAATAGCCCTCTACAGCAGGAACAGCGCCGGCCGTTGCGCCGACAACGGGCTCCGCCATAAAAGCAAGAACGGTTTCGGGCCCGAGCCTCTGGAGTTCCGCTTCCAGCTCATTTGCAACCCTCAGCCCATATTCTTCCGGCGATTCATCCGCTTTACGGCCACGATATTCGTAACACGGAGAAGTATGAACCGCTTCGGTCAGGAGAGGCGAAAACTGCGCCCTGCGCCATTCATTCCCGCCAGCCGCAAGCGCGCCAAGGGTATTGCCGTGATAGCTCTGGCGACGAGCGATGATTTTGGACCGTTTCTGCTCGCCGCGTTCAAGGAAGTATTGTCGGGCAAGCTTGATTGCGGCTTCAATCGCCTCCGACCCTCCTGAAACGAGATATACCCTGTCGATACCCTGCGGTGCTTTCGAAATCAGCAAATCGGCCAGTTTCTCAGCAGGCTCGGACGTGAAAAAACCGGTGTGCGCGAATGCGATCTGATTCAGCTGGCTCTTGATCGCTTCCGTCACCCGGGCGTTCGAATGTCCGAGGCAGGAAACTGCAGCACCGCCCGATCCATCGAAATAGCGCTTTCCTTCCGTATCGATGATGTAACAGCCGTCTCCTTTGGCGGCGAAGGGCAGTTTTGTTTTCGAGTGTCTTGCAAAAATGTGATTCATGTCAGGTCCTCAGGTAAACTTGTCAGCCGGCATGCCCCCGGGCGGGTTCCGGCGTATGCACGGTTCTGAAGCTTTCGTGAAAATCCGCTATCCGAAATGGCCACATCGCACCCGGCCAATGGATATCCATTTCACCGCGGGCAGGCCGGTAAACGGCGGTGTAAAGCGTACCGAAACCGTGACTATAGGC
>JAHEHW010000184.1 GCA_024639745.1 Salaquimonas sp.
AACCACCAATGGCGCGATCACCGAGGATGTCGTACTTCAGTACCTCGAACGGCACATCCATAATCCTACCGGCGTCAGCCGGTAGTGGTTTAGTCTTGCCTGGCCTTAAAAGCTGGGGGGTGAATGGCTGCCGGAAGGAAGAAGCGCTGTGGTTCTGGCCGCTCAGTTTGGGAGGGGGAGAACAGGGAGGTCCGGGCTGATGCCCGAGCTCTCGGCGCCACCGCCTTTGGACACCCTGGCAGCTATGGCGATATGCCTTCAACTGGAAATGAAAGGGTGCGGAGGATTCCGTGAGGATCAGTCCCGTGAATGCGAGCCATTTACGCGCCCCGGGAGACCGCGTCACAGGGCTGTGAGAAGACAGATTCCGTTGAAACTAATTGTCGCCCGTCTTCGCACTACACAACTATTTTATTTCCGGGCGAACCGATCCGTTTTCATTTGATGTTCGCGGTTGTAGTGTCTCGGTCTGGAATCACAGCGGCGAATTGTGGCGATGCAGCAGTATCTCGATCTTCTTCAGCACGTACTTGATTCGGGAACGGACCGGGGAGACCGAACCGGGACCGGTACGCGTTCTGTGTTCGGCTATCAGATGCGCTTTGATCTCTCTGCCGGGTTTCCGGTTCTCACAACCAAGAAACTGCATTTGCGTTCGATCATCGTTGAGCTTCTCTGGTTTCTGCGTGGGGACACGAATATCACTTGGCTCAAGGAGAACGGCGTTTCGATCTGGGATGAATGGGCCGACGAAAACGGTGATCTCGGGCCGGTTTACGGGTATCAATGGCGTTCTTGGCCTAGTCCCGACGGCGGCTCGGTGGATCAGATCGCCAATCTCATCGACCAGATCAAAAACAATCCGAATTCACGGCGGCTGGTGGTATCCGCGTGGAACCCGGCTTTGGTCGATGACATGGCATTGCCGCCCTGTCATTGCCTGTTTCAGTTCTATGTCGCGGACGGCCGGCTCTCTTGTCAGCTATATCAACGGTCGGCCGATATTTTTCTCGGCGTGCCCTTCAACATCGCATCCTATGCGCTGCTCACACAAATGATGGCGCAAGTGACCGGTCTGAAACCCGGCGAATTCGTCCATACGTTTGGGGATGCGCATCTTTACCACAATCACTTCGAGCAGGCGCGGCTGCAGCTTCAGCGCGAGCCTTTGCAGTTGCCGGAAATGAGACTCAATCCCGAGGTTACTGACCTGTTTGGATTCAATTACGAGGATTTCGAGCTGCTCGGCTACGAATCGCATCCGCACATCAAGGCACCGGTTGCCGTATGATTGATGGAATTCATGTCACGCATGTCGTTGCGATTGCCGAAAACGGTGTCATTGGCGCCGAGGGCGGCTTGCCATGGCGCCTGTCTTCCGATCTTAAGCGTTTCAAACGCGATACCATGGGCAAGCCTATCGTTATGGGCCGGAAGACTTTCGACACAATCGGAAAGCCGCTGCCCGGTCGCGGCAATATCGTTGTGACCCGTCAACCGGACTTTGCACCCGATGGGATTATCGCTGTCCCTTCGATTGACAGTGCGCTCGAACAGGCGGCAGCCCTTGCCAAGGGCGAAGGTGTAGACGAGATTTGCATCATCGGCGGTGGCGAGCTTTATCGGCAGACTCTTGATAACGCGGATCGGCTTTACGTCACGCATGTAATGGCTGCGCCCGAAGGTGATACATTTTATCCCGAGATAGAGGCGGCAGAATGGAGACCTTCTCATCGTGAATCCGTGCCAGCCGGTGAAAAAGACGATGTTGAGACGCTTTATGTCATTTACGAGCGTATTCCAAAGGTCTCGGAGAGCGTTGCATAAACCATTTGCGCTCAAATCGCCGCAGTCTTCCCGCTAATCGTTGAAAGCGGTCCTCACGATCCCTATAACAACAGCAACGAAGCTTCTGACGACAAAAAGGACATTGAATGCCCTGGAATAATCAGAATGGCGGCGGCCCGTGGGGCGGCGGCGACGATGGAGGTGGGCCTTGGGGACAAGGTCCAGGGGGTCAGCGCCCCGGCGGTGGTGGACAGCAGCCACCCGATCTCGAGGAAATCATCCGAAAGGGTCAAGAGCGCCTGAAAGGAATGCTGCCAGGCGGCGGCGGTTCGGGCGGCGGCTTTAGTCCGGCAATGATCGGCCTGCTGGCAGTCGTCCTGATAGCGCTTTACGGCTTCAAATCGATATACACGATCCAGCCGGATGAACTTGGCATCGAACTTCGCTTCGGGCAGCCGAAGGACGAAGTATCCGGACCGGGTCTACATTTCCACTGGTGGCCTTTCGAGACCTATGAGGTCGCCAATATTCGGGAGAACCAGATCAATATCGGTGTCGTCGGGCGGGCAAGCCAGTCCAGCGGACTGATGCTTTCCGGTGACCAGAATATCGTCGATCTCGCATTCTCGGTGCTTTACCAGGTGACGGATCCGGGGGCCTATCTGTTCAACACGAAAGATCCGGACGACCTCGTTCGCCAGGTGGCGGAAAGCGCGATGCGTGAAGTCGTCGGCCGTCGCCCGGCCCAGGACGTTTTCCGCGATGACCGCGCAGGCGTTGCCGAGCAGGTTCGTCAGATCGTTCAGTCAACGCTCGACGAGTACCGCACGGGTCTAACGCTCAATGCGGTCAACATCGAGGATGTTGCTCCGCCTGGACCAGTTGCCGATGCGTTTGATGAAGTTCAGCGCGCCGAACAGGACGAAGACCGGTTCATTGAAGAGGCCAACCGTTACGCGAACCGGATTCTTGGTGAAGCGCGAGGCGAGGCGGCCCAGATCCGGGAGAACGCCGCCGGTTACAAGAATCGTGTGGTACAGGAAGCCGAAGGTGAGGCGCAGCGCTTCATATCGGTTTACGAAGAATACTCGAAGGCACCCGAAGTTACCCGAAAACGTCTGTTCCTGGAGACCATGGAGCAGGTGCTGGGTGGTTCCGAGAAGGTGATCATTGAGCAGGGCAGCGGTGGACGAGGCCCGGGCGTGGTGCCGTACCTTCCGTTACCGGAAATCCAGAAGCGCCAGCAGAACAACAACCAGGGGGCAAATCAATGAGCCGTGGTCCGATAATCGTAATTGTTCTCGCTGTACTGGCCTTTCTCGGGTTCAACTCGTTTTTCGTGGTGAACGAACGAGATCAGGCCATCGTGCTACGATTCGGTGAAATTATCCGGGTCGAAAGCCAGCCGGGACTGTATTTCAAATTGCCGTTTCCGATGTTCGAGCTTGACACGGTGCAGATCGTGGAAGACCGGCTGCTCTCATTCGATCTCGACGACATCACCGTGCAGGTTTCAGGCGGTAAGTTTTATGAGGTCGATGCTTTCGCTACTTATAAGGTAGCCGATGCAAGACGCTTCCGCGGCCAGGTGTCCGGTCGTCTCGAACTCGCCGAACAGCGTCTTCGCACCCGTCTGGACGCAGCCTTGCGCAAGTCCTACGGTCTGCGCGGCTTCGAGGACGCTTTGTCAGAAGAGCGCGCGGAAATGATGCGTGAGGTTCGCGACGAGTTGCGCCCTGCAGCGAACGATCTAGGCATCCAGATCGAGGATGTGCGTATTCGCCGGACAGACCTTACCCAGGAAGTTTCGGAACAGACCTTCAATCGCATGAGCGCGGAACGTCTTGCGGAAGCTGAAAGGCTGAGGGCCCGTGGTCAGGAGGCCGCCCGGCGTATACGGGCGCGCGCCGACCGCGAGGTGGTCGAGATCAAGGCAGCGGCACAGCGTGACTCCGAGATCTTGCGCGGTGAAGGCGAAGGGGAACGTAACCGTATTTTCGCAGAAGCATTTTCAAGGGACGAGGAGTTTTTCGAGTTCTACCGTTCCATGGCAGCTTATGTGAAGGCGCTGGAGCAATCCGGCACCACGATGGTTCTCTCGCCCGATTCGGAATTTTTCCAGTATTTCGGTCAGGCAAACTCGGGTAAAAGCGGTACTGCAGGCGCCAACTAATACTTGCCGGCGCACTTGGTGCGCCGGTTTCGCTTATTGCCGGCGAACCTGAGGTTCATGATGCGAGAAGCAGGTAGGTTTTGCAGGATCTGATCGTCGCTTTCGGATTGTTTTTGGTGATCGAGGGCGTGCTTTACGCGCTATGTCCGGGCATCCTGAAGCGCTTTGCGGCTCAACTTCCCGGTATACCGGATTCCAGCCTCCGCACAATGGGCGTAATTGTAGTGTCTCTCGGTGTTCTTGTGGTGTGGCTTGCTCGAGGGTAATTAAGCTTTAAATGACCGGGCTGGTGCTATGCGCAGCGGGAGGAATGAAAGGTCAATTGCATGTCAAATCGTCACGATGTTTTCCGCAGGGTCGTTGGAACGGCAAAGTGGATTGCAACCCGCTTTGCCCTGGCAACTGTGCTCGTTGCGCCAATGCAGGTTTCTTTGACTGTTGCGGGCGCCCATGCACAAGGACCTGCTTCGGTAGCGGATCTCGCAGAAGGTCTTCTCGATGCGGTCGTCAATATTTCCACCTCGCAGAAAGTTGAGCAGCGGCGACCGCGCATTCCGATCCCGAAAGTTCCCGACGGCAGCCCCTTCCAGGAATTTTTCGACGATCTGTTTCCTGATGGCCAATTACCGGAACGTGACGGCCCCAGCCGCAACGTGCAGTCTCTCGGATCAGGATTCGTGATCAGTGGAGACGGCCTAATCGTCACGAACAATCATGTGATCGCCGATGCTGATGAAATCGTTGCGAATTTTGCCGATGGACGGAAGCTTGTGGCGGAGCTCATCGGCGTCGATCCGAAAACCGATCTGGCCGTATTGCGCGTTGAAAGCGATACGCCGCTCAAGCATGTGAGCCTCGGGGATTCAGAGCAATCGCGCATTGGCGACTGGGTGATGGCTATCGGTAACCCATTCGGGTTGGGCGGTTCGGTTTCGATCGGTATCGTTTCCGCCATCGGACGCGATATCAAT
>JAHEHW010000185.1 GCA_024639745.1 Salaquimonas sp.
TCATCATTGTCGGCATTGCGGTTCTTGGCCAATTCAGCAGAGAGACCGCCTCGATCCTTGCGTCGTTGGGTGCTGCCGGTCTTGCCATCGGCCTCGCGCTTCAGGGGACGCTTCAGAACATCGCTGCCGGCATCATGCTCTTGATGCTACGCCCGTTCCGCGCGGGTGAGTATATCGATGCCGGTGGCATTGACGGGACCATCATGAATATCGATCTATTCGCCACTGAAATGAAGACGCTGGACGGGCGTTTCGTCCTCGTCACCAATTCGCAATTGTGGAACGTGCCGGTTACAAATTTTCGCGGCATGAAACCCGTCGCTTCGATCTAGTGCTGGGCGTCAGCTATACCGAAGATATCGAGCAAACGGAAAAACTGTTGATGGGATCTGGCGGAAAAAGAGGAGCGCGTTCTGGAAGACCCTGCTCCGGTAACGGTTGTCTCCTCCCTTGGTGACAGCGCGGTAGTCACTACCCTGCGCTATTGGACGAAAACACCCGATTTTTGGAACACGTCCCGCGATATGATCAAGCAGGCCAAACTGGCATGCGACGAAGCCGGAATTTCCATATCTTCCCGCAACGCGACATCCACATCGTGAGTCAGCCGGAGGATGTGGCCTGAGGCGATGCAGCGCTTCAGTCGCTGATTGCGATATCAAGAGCAAGATCGAGTGTCGACGCCGCCATGGTGATCTTCGAGGTGGAGATATAATCGACACCGGTCTCGGCAATCGCGCGGATCGTGTCCAGATCGACATTGCCCGAAGCTTCGAGGACCACGCGGCCTGCGTTGTCGGCCCGATTGATGGCCACGGCCTCGGACAATTGGTCCGTCGTCATATTGTCGAGCAGGATAACATCGGGATTACCTGACAGGGCCTCGCGGAACTGGTCGAGCGTATCGACCTCGATCTCCACCTTGACCAGATGGCCAGCCCACTCTCTTGCTCGCTGAAGCGCGAGCTTCACCCCGCCCGCAACGGCGATATGGTTGTCCTTTATCAGGATGGCGTCGTCGAGGCCGAAGCGATGGTTCGAGCCTCCGCCGCATTTGACGGCATATTTGTCAAAGGCGCGATGCCCCGGGATGGTCTTCCGGGTGCAGGTTACCCTGGCTTCGGTATGCGCGATTTCCGCCTGATACCGCGCGGTATAGGTGGCAATTCCCGAAAGCCGCATCAGGTAGTTCAGCGCCACGCGTTCAGCTGCAAGAACCGCCCGAGCATCGCCAGACAGTTTCGCAACCACATCGCCAGCGGAGATATGATCGCCTTCGTCCGCCTCAATCTTGAATTCGATTTCCGGATCGATTTGCCAAAACGCTTCGGCTGCGAGAGGCATACCGCAAAGGATACCGTCCTGCCGGGTTGCGAGAACCGCCTTGGCTTTTGCCTGCGGCGGAATCGTAGCGTTAGAGGTAATATCGCCTGCGCGACCCAGATCTTCAATCAGCGCCGCCTCAACCGATTGCCGGATCAGGACCGGTGGCAGATGCGCTCCGAATGCCTGGCTTCTTGCTTCCTTGCCCGCCATGATCAGGCCTGCTCCGTTTCACGTCCTGCAGGAGCGCGACCAACAATTTCAGCTACCCAATTGTTGGCGTCATCATAGGTAATGAAGGTCCGGTGCTTCCAGATTTCACTCTCTTCGGGGAAATCCGAACGGTAGTGTCCTCCCCGGCTTTCCTCGCGCTTCAGTGCAGCGATCGCCATTAGTTTCGCGGTTGCAAGCGAGTTGGCAAATCGCGTTGACCGGTTGGCCCGCTCAAGCTCATCGATCGCCTTGACCGCTTCTTTCAAGCCGTCACCGTCGCGAATAACGCCAACATGACGGCTCATGACAGAGCGCAGTCTCGCCATCGCTTCACCATCCTCGGCAGTTTCGGCATCTTCGTTGAGGCCTGATTTGTCGAGCCACGGATTGGTCCGCGGATCCGGCAACAGGCCGGCAATATCGTTCGCGATCCGACCGGCAAAAACGACCGCTTCGAGCAGGGAATTGCTGGCCAATCGGTTGGCGCCGTGCGCGCCGGTCGAGGTCACCTCACCGCAGGCCCAGAGACCATCGATCGAAGACCGCCCATTGGCGTCTGTCAGGACACCGCCCATGAAATAGTGAGCCGCTGGGATAACCGGGATCAGGTCCTTGGCAGGATCGATGCCGGCATCCTGGCAATAACCGTAAACGGTCGGGAATTCCTCGGCAAAATGCTTGACCGTCGTGCGGCAATCGAGAAATGCGCCCCGTCCCGATACAACTTCGGTGAAAATACCGCGAGCAACGACATCGCGCGGAGCGAGTTCCGCATCCGGGTGCAATTTCGTCATGAACCGCTCACCCGCGGAATTGAGAAGCCTGCAGCCCTCGCCCCGGAGCGCTTCGGTCGCTAGCGGCGCCGGATCCTTGCCGACATTGATAGCGGTCGGATGGAACTGAACGAATTCCGGATCGCCGATCACTGCCCCTGCCCGCGCAGCCATCCCGATGCCGCCGCCGCGCGCCTCTTTCGGGTTCGTGGTGATTTCATAAAGATGGCCGACGCCGCCTGCCGCCATGACGACGGCACGGGCCGGGAAAAGAATTCGCCGAGCCGAACGGCCCCCATCCGGTCTTGCTATCAATCCGGTGACGAAACGGCCTGCCGTTTGAATCTCCTCGGCTACATAACCTTCCATCAGGCGGATGGTCGGGGTCTTGCGAACGGCAGCGACCAGCGCTTCCATGATCGCGCGACCGGCCATATCGCCCTTCACGCGAACGACGCGGTTTTCCGAATGAGCGGCCTCCCGTGAGGTCATCAGGTGGCCTTTCAGATCACGGTCGAAAGGAACGCCATATTCCAGCAGATTATGGATTCGTTCGGCCGCTTCGGACGCCATCAACCGCGCGATTTTTTCATCGACAATACCGGCTCCCGCCGTCAGCGTATCCGCGACATGTTTGTCGACCGTATCGCCGGGCGAGACTGCCGCCGCTATGCCCGCCTGCGCCCAGGCCGAGGACGCGCCTCTGCCGATCGGGGCGGCGGCAACGACGGTCACCGGACGCGGCGCCATTTTCAGCGCGCAGAAAAGCCCCGCCAGACCGCCGCCGACAATCACGACATCATCGACACCAGTCCACGAAACGGGAGGAAAAAGTTCAGCTTGCTTGTCCATGGGGAACGACCCGAACCATAACAAAGAGGCGGCCCGAAATGAGCCGCCTCGATTTCGATTACAATCAATTCGGTTTCAGATTGACCATGCGTTCGACCGCTTCGCGCGCTCTTGCCGCGACGATCGGATCAACAAAAACCTCTTCCCTCATGTAGACTAGGCTATCGAGAATCTTCGGCAGCGTGATCCGTTTCATGTAGGGACAGAGATTGCATGGCTTAATGAACTCGACGCCCGGAGAATTTTCCTGGATGTTCGACGCCATCGAGCATTCCGTTACGAGGAGAACTTTGGATCCGTTCGGTCGCGAGGTGGCATATTCAATCATCCCCGCGGTCGAACCGGTGTAATCGGCAACCTTGACGACGCTCGGCGCGCATTCAGGGTGTGCGATGATCTGGATCGCGGGGTCGGTCTCTTTATAAGCGAGCAGCTCTTCCGCGGTGAAGCGCTCGTGAACCTCGCAATGGCCTTTCCAGGTCAGGATCTTTTTCTTCGTCTGCTTGGCAACGTTCTGCGCCAGGTACTCGTCCGGAATCAGAAGAACCGTATCGGAATCGAAGCTTTCGACCACCCGTACCGCGTTCGACGACGTGCAGCAGATATCGCTTTCTGCCTTCACATCGGCGGACGTGTTTACATAAGTAACAATCGGCACACCGGGATTGGCTTCGCGCAACAGGCGCACATCGGCACCGGTGATCGATTCAGCGAGTGAACAACCAGCCTTCATATCCGGAATCAGAACCGTCTTTTCCGGATTGAGGAGCTTCGACGTCTCGGCCATGAAATGCACGCCGCACTGGATGATGATATCCTCATCAATAAGCGTCGCCTCACGGGCAAGCTGCAACGAGTCGCCTGTGATGTCGGAGACGCAGTGGTAGATTTCCGGCGTCTGATAATTATGCGCCAGGATAACCGCATTGCGCTCTTTCTTGAGCTTATTGATCCAGTAAACGTAAGGCGCGTGTACCGGCCATTCGATTTCCGGAATATGATGCCGGACTTTCTCGTATAGCGATGCCGTCGCCTTGGCGATTTCGGGCGTATAGGTGAGATCTGGCATTTCAAGAACGCCATATTTCTCTTCTGCGGTTTTCGCCGTCCGTTTGCGCTGGCCAGTCTTGGTCTGGGTCTGGGCCATTATGCGCCTCCTTTTCATGCGGATAAATTGCATTCCCCGAGAGACAACAATTCTCCATTTTTCTTTCCGCGAACCTCTTATGCTCAAATTGAGTATAATCGGGTCCAAAAAATAGACCTGTGCTCAGGCTTTCATTTAAATAAGCACTCAGCGGGCTATTGGCAACCTTGATTTGCGGAAGATGCGGGTCAAAGATGGGCAATTAGCAGCAAGCCACAGGATATTTCGCGAATTTTCAGGATTTTCTCTGAATTCATTAGGCATTTCTAGAGAACCTCACTGGTAATCGGCAAAAGTTCTGGTCTGATGGCTGCGCGATGCAAGGTTTTCAAATTCGCTCCGTAGAGTTTCGAATTCAAAACCTCTCATTCTAGCGGTCGTTTATGATCCAGATCGATCTTTACTGGCGCTTTTGAACAACAAACGCTGGTAAAGCCGTCCGATCGCCACCAGGCAAAGCCCCAGGCCAATGAAGGAAAAGGCTCTCAACGGTCCGGTCAAAGCGGACATGTCGAGCAGGAACACCTTGCAGATAGTCAGCGCAATCACCAGTCCAGAGGCCATTCGAACCGGCTGGGATTTCAGGAACAGGCCGATGACAA
>JAHEHW010000186.1 GCA_024639745.1 Salaquimonas sp.
CGACATTCATCTTATGCTCAACTCACAACATCCCGAGTTTCGCGAGGATCATACGGGTTGCCCGGGCGTCGTCGTTGCTTGGAACGTCGATCCTTGGAATATCGATGCCCGCAAATGATATCTTGGAAGAGTCCGGCAGACGCTCGATCTCCATTGCTGGCAGCAGTTGCGCCACGATTCGGATTTGCACTTCATCGCAGCTCGGCACCGTAACAATGCCTAAGCCATAGACTTCCGCCTTGCCTTTGATGGTTGGTGGCGCTGTCGCAAGGAGTGCGCCGTTTTCGGGAACCAGAATTGCCTGGTCGTCTGCGACAAGCAAGCCGCGTCCATCACGTGCGCGCATTGACTCGATGAGTGAGAAGGCAAGAGAAGTTTTGCCACTTCCGGATGCTCCTGTGAGCATCACACCAATTCCGTTGAGCGAAACAACCGTGCAGTGATGATTCGTTCCAATTTTCGGGTCGCCTCGTCCGTTCATGACTGCTTTCGTTCATCTTGTCGCCGGCCCCGCTCGGAATATACGGGCAAGGCAATTGAAAATACCGCTCCAGTTTTTCTGCCACTCTGATTTTTCGCGGTGATCGTCCCGCCATGGGCTTCAATGATTTGCCTTGATATCGACAGCCCAAGTCCCGAATTCTGTCCGAAGCCCTGGGACTCCGGCCTATCGGTGTAAAATCGTTCGAAAATGCGATCAACTTTGCTGGCTGGAATACCTGGACCGTTATCGACCACTTCCAGCAGGATATGATTGGGATGCTTGGAAAGACGAATGTCGATCCGGCCGCCATTCACCGGGACAAATGTTTTCGCGTTCTCGATCAAATTGATAAGTACCTGGGCCAAACGGTCTTCGTGTCCGAACACGGCATATGTTTCTGACGGCGGATCGACACAAAGATTGATGGCGACCGCAGGCCCTCTTCCGACGGTGTCTCGATTCATCGAGATAATGTTCGAGATAATTTCGCGCAAATCGACTTTTTCTGCCTTTTCTCGAACGAGTTCGGCATCAAGCCGGGAAGCGTCCGAAATATCGGTGATGAGGCGATCGAGCCGCTTCACATCATGCTGAATAACATCCTGAAGACGTTTCTGGGCATCTGCACTTTTGGCAAGCGGCAATGTTTCGACCGCACTCCGTAATGAAGTCAAGGGGTTCTTGAGCTCGTGGCTCACATCGGCAGCGAACCTTTCGATCGCCTCAATGCGAGAATAGAGGGCATTCGTCATCGCGCGGATCGATGCGGAAAGCGTACCGATCTCGTCCTGGCGGTTGGAAAAATCCGGTATCTGTTCGCGGGATTCAACGCCTCGGCGAACGCGGTTGGCAGCCTCTGATAGTTTTCGCAGCGGGTTGGCAATTGTCCCGGCCAGCAGAACCGAAAGCACGATCAACACGATTGCGGCCACCAGGAATATTCGCAGGATTGCAAGTCGCTCCTGCGTAACGATGCGGTCGATTTCGTTGCCTTCGGATGAAAGTAACAGCGCGCCGGATACGATGCGTAGCCGTTGTATCGGAACGGCGACCGATATCACTTGGTCACCGCGATCCGTCATGCGTACGACTGTCGAGGCAGCGCCGGTCAAGGCTGAAACGACTTCAGGATATTGTATCCCCGAGTTTGGATACTCCTGGTAACGAGGCAGGTCCCGGCGTTGCAGCAGGCGATTGAGAAAGTTCCCGATCCGGGAAATCATTCCATTTGGCTCTTCACCGGTAATGGAAGGCAAATCGTAGCGTAAGACCTGTCCGCCGGTATAAAGAAACTTTGAATCGAGGATGAGGATGCCATCCTGATCGTAAATCCGGGCCCGGGTGCGATTGGGTTGTACCAAATTCCGCAAGAGAGGCGCCACGACTTCGGGATTTATGGGAGACGAAAGATCATCAAGAGAAGAGATGCTCGGCGCCGCACTTTCTCCAGCCTGCAATTCCAGCAGCTTGTCGGGGTCGATGGTGATCGAATTTGTTTCGACGGTTGCTGAAGCGGCAATCGCACCGGCTATCAGCTTGCCTTGCGCAACCAGGCTATCCTGGTAAGCGCCGACCAATCCCTCACGAAACTGATTCAGGTAAAGAATGCCCGACAACAGCACTGCTAGTGCTGAGAGATTCAGAAAAACGATCCGACGTGTCAAAGACGAGAAAAGAATTTGCCGAAACCGCGAAAATACACCGCGGTTGCCGACGCCGCGCGCATTTTCGCTCGACTCGATTTCGCTGCCGGTTAGGTCGCTTATGCCAGAAGAATCGGGTCTTGCTTCCGCGTAAGCAGCACTTGTTCCGTTGCTGCGCTCACGCGGTCCGTCCGTTTCTTTACCAGATCTGGTCTTGGCCTGCTGACCGAACTCCATCTGTCCCAACCAGTAACGTCAGCGCAGCCTTGCGAGCGCATTACTTCGAAGCCTGACAGTTACAAACTGCTTCCTAGGTTTCTTTGAAACGATAGCCGACGCCGTACAGTGTTTCGATCATGTCGAAATCGTCATCTTCCATTTTGAACTTCTTGCGAAGCCGTTTGATATGGCTGTCTATGGTTCGATCGTCGACATACACCTGATCATCATAAGCGGCGTCCATCAATGAGTCACGACTTTTGACGACACCGGGCCTTTGAGCGAGGGCGAATAGAATAAGGAATTCCGTTACTGTCAACGTGATCGGCTTGCCTCTCCAAGTGCAGGTGTGGCGCTCCTGGTCCATGACAAGATGACCGCGTTCAAGCAGCTTCGCTTCATTTTGAGCACCCGGGCGACTTCCTGATTCCGCCAGGCTGGCCGCTCGCCGCAATACCGCTTTGACGCGTTCGACGAGAAGACGTTGGGAAAACGGCTTCTTGATGAAGTCGTCTGCACCCATCTTGAGACCGAAGAGTTCGTCTATTTCATCATCCTTGGAAGTCAGGAAGATAACCGGCAAATCAGATTTCTGGCGAAGCCTGCGCAGCAGTTCCATGCCGTCCATGCGCGGCATTTTGATATCGAAAATCGCAAGGTCCGGCCGACGCGCCATTAAACCATCCAGCGCCGACGCGCCATCGGTATAGGTCTCTACGCGATAACCCTCCGATTCCAGGGCAATTGACACCGATGTCAGAATGTTTCGGTCATCGTCGACCAAAGCGATCGTTGGCATCAGGGGGTCTCCGTTTCTCGGTTGAGCCCGCGACCGAAGTCGGTCGGGATATCCTGGCTGTTCCTATAGCACGGGCGCCAATTACCCGAAAATACGCGGAAATTATGGCCATATGCCTCCGCAGCATGAGGTATGTACTCAACCCATTCGGTGCAAGACAGTGCCATGAAGAAAAACTTTGCCCTTTCAATCGTTTAAAAATTTTAAATCGATTAATTAACTGATATCTCTCAAAAATTTTTACGTCTTCATTGTCGCGACTGCCTGAATCCTGTACAGGTGTGCGGCTTTTGGTATGGCTGGTTACGGTAGATGCTGCTGGGCAGCATTTGGATTTTTAGGGTCCATACCACGCTGAAAATCAACGATCGTATCGCTAATCTTTTGAGGGCGGTCGCTTATTCGGCGCTTATGCAGAACAGTAAAGAGTGTTTGGTTGCGGGAGGAATGAATGCAACATTTCGGCGTGTTTAATAAGGAACGTGGGCTTGAAGAATTCGGCTTTACCGATCTGAAGGCAGTTCACTGGAATTTCCAGGCTCCGAAGCTTTACGAGGAGGCAATCAAACGAGGAGAAGGCCAGATTGCCGCCGGCGGTGCATTGGCCGTAGAAACCGGCCAGCACACGGGGCGTTCTGCTGCAGACAAATTCGTCGTGCGAAATGCTGTCACCGAGGACCAGATCTGGTGGGACAATAACAAATCGATAAGTGAGGAAGCGTTCGAATTGCTCAAAGCCGATATGCTGGAGCATGCGCGCGGTAAGGAAGTGTTCGTTCAGGATTTGTATGGTGGAGCCAATCCGGCACACCGCATCGCAGCCCGCATCGTGTCCGAGTACGCGTGGCATTCGCTTTTCATTCGTAATTTGCTCATCCGGCCGGACACAGCCGAGCTTCCCGGTTACGAACCAGACATGATGATCATCGATCTGCCTTCTTTCCGCGCCGATCCCGAGCGTTACGGTTGTCGGACCGAGACCGTGATCGCTTGCGATTTGGTCAATCGGGTCGTCCTCATTGCGGGCACCTCTTATGCTGGTGAAATGAAAAAGTCCGTCTTTTCGGCGCTGAACTATTCGCTGCCTGAAAACGGCATCATGCCGATGCATTGCTCCGCCAATCTGGGATCGGACAGTGATAGCGCAGTCTTCTTTGGTCTCTCGGGTACGGGCAAAACCACGCTTTCCGCGGACGCTTCACGCACGCTGATCGGTGATGATGAACATGGTTGGGGTCCGGACGGAATCTTCAACTTTGAAGGCGGCTGCTATGCCAAGACTATTCGTCTTTCCGAGGAGGCCGAGCCAGAGATCTATGCGACCACCAGGCGTTTCGGTACGGTACTCGAGAATGTCATCCTCGATGACAACCGTGAGCCTGACTTCGACGACGGATCGCTGACGGAAAATACCCGTTGCGCGTACCCGCTTGATTTTATTCCGAACGCTTCGGCGACCGGTCTCGCACCGCATCCAAAGAACATCATTATGCTGACGGCGGATGCCTTCGGCGTGATGCCTCCGATCGCGCGGCTTTCACCTGCTCAGGCAATGTTCCATTTCCTTTCAGGGTACACTGCCAAGGTCGCGGGTACTGAAAAAGGCCTTACCGAACCGGAAGCAACGTTCTCGACTTGCTTTGGCGCTCCCTTCATGCCGCGCCATCCGTCGGAATACGGCAATCTGCTTCGATCTCTGATCGCCAAGCACAATGTCAGCTGTTGGCTTGTGAATACCGGTTGGACCGGTGGCGCATATG
>JAHEHW010000187.1 GCA_024639745.1 Salaquimonas sp.
GTCGGGTTTGGCGCTGCGCCATATTTCTTCAGCAAAAGAGAGAATTGCTCTGCCATCACCGTCTGCCAGACGAAGTAGCATGCTGCGCGCTTCAGGCTCCAGCGGCAGAGTCTTGACCTCCACTTCCTCGGCGCGTTTCAGAAGCTGCTCAAGGCTATCTTCATCGTGGGCGCGGAACGAAAGCACTTTCGCCCGGGAAAGCAGCGCTGCGTTGAGTTCGAAACTCGGATTTTCCGTCGTGGCGCCTACCAGAATGATGGTGCCGTCTTCCATTACGGGTAGAAACGAATCTTGCTGGGCTTTGTTGAAGCGGTGTATTTCGTCGACAAAAAGCAGGGTCGACTTACCGTTCGAGCGACGAAGCTTTGCGGTCTCGAAAACTCTCTTTAGGTCGGCGACACCGGAAAAAATCGCGGAAATCTGTTCGAAAGGGAGCCCTGTTTCCGCAGCCAGCAGCCGGGCAACCGTCGTCTTTCCGGTGCCGGGCGGCCCCCAGAACATCAGGCTTGAAAGACCACCGGAGGCGATCATGCGGGTCAAGGTGCCTTCCCCGCCCAGGAGGTGATCCTGTCCGACCACCTTGTCCAGCGCGTCCGGACGCAAACGGTCGGCCAGCGGGCGATAAGCGCCCGACTGATCGTCAGAGCGGTCTTCGCTGTCACTACTCTCTTTGGAGTCCGCAAAAAGGTCAGCCAAAACCGAACTCTCCTAGCGGCGGTACTGACGGTAATAGCCGCCGTCACGTTCAAACACGAACTGCGTGCCACCGCGTTCCAGAACTACCTGCCAGCCGCCACGGGACCGCCGGCTGGTGATCGAAACCACATCGCTGACCTCGTCGATCTCGACGCCGTTTATGGCGATTACGATGTCACCGCGTTTTACGTTGTTGGCGGCCGCGCGGGATCGGCGGGGCACCGCCATGACGATCACGCCGTTTGACTGCCGGCTGACAAGTCCAACTTCCTGAGCGACGGCAGGTGAAAGGTTCGCCAGCACCGCCCCACCCAGAACGGTGTCCGGATCCATTCTCGTCTCATCCCTTGGAACGGTTTCCGGCGCCTTGATCAGCCTAATGTTGACGACCTTGCGCTGCCTCCCGGATATCACGATCAATTCCGCGTCCCCGCCTACGCCAATCGTGTCGAGACGATAGGCCAGCGCATCGTTGTTCTGGATGATATTGCGATTGATCCCGATAACCACGTCGCCTGGCTGGATGCCCGCCTTTTCAGCCGGCCCGCCCGGAAAAACGGACGCTACCAGAACGCCGCCCGGACGCCGCAGCCCAAGACTGTCAGCGATTTCGGGCGTAACTTCCTGGAAGGTCGCCCCAATCCATGGCCGCATAACGGCGCTTTGCCCGGAGACCGCGGACTTAATCACGACGGAAACCATGTTCGCCGGAATCGCAAATCCGATCCCGTTGGAGCCACCTGACCGCGAAAATATCGCGGTGTTGATGCCGACCAGTCGACCGCGCATGTCGACAAGCGCGCCGCCGGAATTGCCCGGATTGATCGCGGCATCCGTCTGGATGAAAAAGTCGAAATCATTAACGCCGACCCGCGACCTTGCAACGGCGGAAACGATACCGCTCGTCACGGTTTGACCGACCCCGAAGGGGTTGCCGATTGCAAGAACAATATCGCCGACTTCGACATCGTCGGAATTGGCAATCTCGATTGCATCGAATTTACCGCCATCACGAATGCGCAGAACCGCGAGATCGCTCTTTTCATCCTTCAGAATGATATCACACTCATATTCGCTGCCATCATTGAGCGCTATTTTCACCTCATCAGCGTTTTCAACCACGTGATTATTGGTCAGAACGATACCGTCCGTGGTGACGATTACGCCGGAGCCAAGTGAGGATTGCACACGCTGGCGAGGCCTGCCGAACGGGCTGTTTCGGCCAAAAAACCTTTCAAAGAACGGATCCCCCTCAAACGGCGAGCGCTGGCGCACGGTCCGGGCGGCGTAGACATTCACGACGGAAGGTGCGGCTTCCTTCACCACCGGCGAAAACGACATCTGCATGGACCTGCCGCTTGGCGGTGGGGCGCGCCCTGCTTCATCCTGGCGATTCGGGCCTTTCAGCAACTCATCAATTGTGTTGCGGAATACGTCCTCCAGACTTTTCGTATCCGACTGCGCCATTGCAGGGCGCGGAACGAGCGTCCCTATACCCACGGAAAACGAAAGCATCAAAACCAACAAGATTCGCAACATCGTATCTTTCCTAAAAAGCTCCCTAACCCCGCAGCGCATTTCCGCTAACCTCACCATGGGGCCGCGACTCTTCTCAGCCCGCTGACAAAAACAGGTATACCCGCATGGCACTTACCGCAAGAAATCGGTCGAGTTTCTGGTTTTTTGGAGGCGTTGCTGCAATTTTCCTGGCACATCACGCCGTTGCCGCCGAGACCCATTCCAAGGCCGCCAGGTGGCGAATGAAGCAACAGGGCGAAGCCGGATGCGGTAATCCGAAAGGACAATTCGACCCGGCATCGGCCGTGGAACGCGACCTTACGGCGACGGCAAGGCTGATTTCATTCTCGATCATGGTGGTTTGCAATGCGAAGCCGGCGACTTAGGGGGGCGAAGCGGATTTTGCGGAGCTCAAATGCACTCCCTGATTGTCTATGTGCGAGAAGGCGACATTCTGGTCCAGAAGAACGAATATCTGTCCATCGGTTTCAGTCCGACGGACGATATCCTTCCCCTGATCAAGTTGATCACACTTGGCGGCGCTGCAGCCGCTGTCAGATGGAATGGAAATTCGTTTTCGAACTAGGGGGCAGGATTGAACCGATCCGGCCACAAGCAAAAAAAGCCGGGGCACTGCCCCGGCTGGAATTCGTGTATTTGCTGAACCAGATCAGCTTTCTGCCATTTCCTTGGCTTCCATCTCTTCGAGACGCGCCCGGTCGACGGCGCCTTTCGCATCAGGATCGCGGTCAACCAGTTCGACAACAGCCATCGGCGCGTTGTCGCCCTTGCGGAAACCTGCCTTCAGGACGCGGGTGTAGCCGCCATTGCGCCCGGCGTAACGCGGCGCCAGTTCATCAAACAGTTTGCGAACCTGTTCGACATCCTTGATCTGGGCAATCGCCTGGCGGCGGGCATGCAGACCGCCTTTTTTGCCGAGCGTGATCAGCTTGTCAGCGATCGAACGGATTTCCTTCGCCTTCGGCAGCGTGGTGATGATCTGCTCATGCTGGATCAGACTGGCTGCCATATTGGCGAACATCGCCTTGCGATGGCTGGCGGTGCGATTAAGTTTACGGCCTTGATTGCGGTGGCGCATGGCGCTTTCCTCTTCATTCGCGGACGACCTGGCACTTAAGATTGCCCGCACTGGTTGCTGATTTCAGTTTAGTACTGGTCCTCGTAACGCTTGGCCAGTTCCTCAATATTCTCCGGCGGCCAGGTCGGCACTTCCATCCCAAGATGAAGCCCCATGCCCGCCAAAACTTCCTTGATCTCGTTCAAAGACTTGCGGCCGAAGTTCGGGGTGCGAAGCATTTCGGATTCGGTCTTTTGGATGAGATCGCCGATATAGACGATATTGTCGTTTTTCAGGCAGTTGGCTGAACGAACAGACAGTTCGAGCTCATCGACTTTCTTGAGAAGCGCCGGATTGAAGGCCAGTTCTTGGACCTTTTCTTCCGGCTCTTCCTTCACAGGCTCGTCGAAGTTCACGAAGATCGACAGCTGGTCCTGAACGATGCGCGCGGCGTAAGCCACCGCATCTTCCGGCGTTACCGAGCCGTTGGTCTCGATCGTCAGCGTCAGCTTGTCATAATCGAGAACCTGGCCTTCTCTGGTCGCGTCGATCTTGTACGATACTTTTCGAACAGGTGAGTAAAGGCTGTCGACCGGGATAAGACCGATCGGCGCATCTTCGGCGCGGTTGCGCTCAGCCGCCACGTAGCCCTTGCCAGTGTCGACCGTGAGCTCCATACGAATTTCCGCACCCTCGTCGAGCGTGCAGATGACGTGATCCGGGTTGAGAATTTCAACATCACCAACCGTCTGGATGTCACCGGCAGTCACAACGCCAGGGCCTTCCTTACGCACGACCATGCGCTTGGGGCCATCGCCTTCCATGCGGATGGCGATTTCCTTGATGTTGAGCACCATGTCGGTAACGTCTTCACGGACGCCGGCGATGGACGAGAATTCGTGCAAGACACCGTCGATCTGGATTGCGGTAACGGCAGCCCCCTGAAGCGATGAAAGCAGTACGCGCCTCAGCGCATTGCCAAGCGTCAGACCGTAGCCCCGCTCAAGCGGTTCGGCCACGATGACGGCTTTCGTCGGCGTTGACGATACAATATCAAGCTTGTTCGGCTTGATCAGTTCGGACCAGTTCTTCTGGATCATTTCAGCGTTTCCTATGGTTTATCTGCCACCATCCACTCGTGGCAAGTTCCCATGGCCTTCCTGCAATGCGGATCGTTGCAGGCCCCTGCAATTAAGCGTGCGGATCAGACCCGACGCTTTTTGCGGGCGCGGACACCGTTATGCGGGATCGAGGTGACGTCCCGGATCGAGGTGATGTAGAAACCGGCAGCCTGCAGAGCCCGCAATGCGGATTCACGACCCGATCCCGGTCCACGTACTTCGACCTCAAGGGTCTTCATGCCGTGATCCATCGCCTTCTTGGCAGCGTCTTCGGCAGCGACCTGAGCTGCGTAAGGCGTCGATTTGCGCGATCCCTTGAAATTGAGCATTCCGGCCGATGACCAGGAAATCGTGTTGCCTTGTGCGTCGGTAATGGTGATCATGGTGTTGTTGAAAGTCGAATTGACGTGGGCAACGCCCGCCGTGATATTCTTGCGTTCGCGCCGTTTAACGCGACCTGCTTCCTTAGCCATTTAATTTTCCTCTTCTTG
>JAHEHW010000188.1 GCA_024639745.1 Salaquimonas sp.
AAAAGAGCTTTTGTCGATTCATGCGAACGGAAACCGGTTTCTTCGATCTCATGGGCCGCATCTTCATGTGCAAGAATAGGAACGCCCTGTTCCGCCCAATAGGAATTTCCCAAGCTGGCATGGCCCTGGCCATTCTCGTTGATAACGAGTTTGACCGGTTGGTCGGTAATCAGCTTGATTTCATCGTGCAGAGCCTTGGCCAGATTATACGCCGCTCCACCATTGACAACGACCACACCATCACCGGTGACAATGAAAGATAGATTATTGTTGTGGCCGTGATTTTCGTAAGTCGGTGGGGCCGTCGCCCCTATCGCGGACCATACACCGGGAATAAATTCCACTGGTTTTGAATAAAGCGCCGAGGCCGGATACTGGTCCGGGATGTCTTCACTCGCTGAAGCACTGGTGATTAAGCCAAGTCCAAAAAGCAGGCTTTTGATTACGGTCGCGATCCGCATTCTGTCCTCCCATTTCTTCTCTCTAACACATAGTACTATCTGAATATGGAACGCATACAATTGCGGGACAAGGGTTTTAGTGAAAGCTTTCCAGCGAGGCCTCAATGGAAGTTACGCCCTTTGGGCATCGCCTTGCCGGCGAGCTTTGCCTTTTGCAATGCCTCGAAATCCTTGCGAACTTCGGGCGCATCCCTGATCAGTCTCGCGAGTCTTGATGCCGGTTTGATTTTCTGACGCATGTCTTCGACCGGTCGTTTGACTTCATCCGCATTTGCGAGCCCGCCGATCTCGGCCCCGGCCTCGGATATTCCAGCCATCATCGGCATGAGATCCTCCAGATGTTCTGCGACCAGGTGAATGACACCTTCCTGTGACTGAAGCTTGCCCGTAACGCCGACACAACGCGAGCCGAGCACGATGGTCCGGTATTTTTCAAACACCTTTGGCCAGACGATGATATTGGCAATTCCGGTTTCATCTTCGATAGTTTCAAACACGACCCCTTTGGCTGAACCCGGCCGCTGACGAACAAGCACAAGCCCGGCCACCTTGAACCGCCGCCCGGCGGGCAGGGTTTCGAGCGATTGCGTTTGCCTGTAACCGGAGCGCCCGAGTTTTTCCCGCAGGAATGCCATCGGATGCGCCTTCAGGGAAAAGGTCAGCGACTGATAATCATTGATCACCTGTTCGCCCAACGGCATCGACGGCAGATAGACATCCGGCTCCCGCTGCAGATCATCGCCGGCTCCGGCAAAAAGCGGCAAACGCTCGGCGCTAGTTAGCGGGTCAAGCGCCTTCACCGCCCAAAGCGCAGCCCGTCGATCGAGCCCGATCGAGCGAAAGCAATCGGCCTCCGCCAATTTCTCGATTGCCCTGCGGGTCAGTCTGGCGCGCAACCAGAGGTCCCGCACGCTGTCATACCCTTTACCGCGATGGCGCTCGAGAAGCGCGGCATCGGCTTCGCCAAATCCTTTCACCTGCCGCAGGCCTAGCCGGACTGCGTGGGCGTTCTTCATCACGCCTGCCATGGACTGGCACTTTGGCGCGATCGGGCATTTTTCGGCATCGGCTTCCAGCACTGCGTCAAAGAAAGAATGGTTGATATCTGCAGGCCGTATCTCCACGCCATGTTCACGGGCATCCCGAATCAGTTGTGCCGGCGCATAAAAGCCCATCGGCTGAGAATTCAGAATCGCCGCGCAGAAAACGTCCGGGTAATGACATTTGAGCCAACAGGAAACATAGACGAGAAGCGCGAAGCTGGCCGCATGACTCTCGGGAAAACCATACTCTCCAAACCCCTCGATCTGGTGGAAACAGTGTTCGGCGAATTCCCGCTCGTAACCGTTCTTCACCATGCCCTCGACCATACGCCGCTGGAACGAACCTATCGTACCCACCCGCCGGAAGGTTGCCATAGCGCGCCTGAGCTTGTCGGCCTCGCCCGGAGTGAAACCGCCCGCTACGATAGCGATATTCATCGCCTGTTCTTGGAAAAGTGGCACGCCGAGCGTCTTACCCAGAACCTTTCGCAAGGCCTCGCTCGGATACTCGACAGGCTCCTTGCCCTGCCGGCGCCGCAGATAGGGATGCACCATGTCACCCTGAATCGGACCAGGCCGCACGATGGCCACCTCGATGACGAGATCGTAGTAACACCGAGGCTTCAGCCGTGGCAGCATCGACATCTGCGCCCGGCTCTCGATCTGGAAGACACCCACCGTATCGGCCCGGCAGATCATGTCATAGGTATCGGTATCACCATCAGGCAAGGAGGAAAGGGTTTCCTTGCGCCCGTAATGGCTCTCCAGAAAGTTGAAAGCCTTCCGGATACAGGTGAGCATTCCAAGTGCCAGCACATCGATTTTCAACATGCCGAGACTTTCGAGATCGTCCTTGTCCCATTCGACGATGGTTCGGTCTTCCATCGCCGCATTCTCGATCGGAATGAGCGAGGACAAACGATCACGGGTAATGACGAAACCGCCGACATGCTGCGAGAGATGACGCGGGAAACCGACGATCTGCTGAGCCAGATCGAGCATCTGCTGCAAATGTTTGTCCGTCGTGTCGAAGCCGGCACGCCGCGCATCTTCAACATCCACCTCGCGTGACCAGCTTCCCCATTTGGTGCCGGAAATCGCGGTAATCGCATCCTCCGACAGACCGAAAACCTTGCCCACCTCGCGGATTGCCGAACGTGCCCGATAGGTGATGACCGTAGCTGCCAGTCCCGCCTTGTCGCGACCGTATTTCGAATAGATGTACTGGATCACCTCCTCGCGCCGTTCATGTTCGAAATCGACATCGATATCGGGCGGCTCGCCACGCTCCTCGGAAATGAAGCGTTCGAACAGCAGGTCGACCTTGTCAGGATCGACTTCTGTGATTCCCAGGCAATAGCAGACAGCGGAATTCGCCGCCGATCCCCTGCCCTGGCAAAGGATCCCACGCTTTCGGGCAAAGGCGACAATATCCTGAACCGTCAGGAAATACGGCGCATAGTCGAGTTTCCTGATCAGCGCCATTTCATGGGAGATGGCATTGAGAACCTTCGCAGGCGCGCCATTCGGATGTGTCTCCTTGGGGAAACGGCGCTCCAGGCCTTTTTGCGTCAGATATTCAAGCGCCTCCTGTGCCCGCATGGTTCGGCCTTCCGCTTCACTGACAAGCGTCTCTTCCGGGTACTGGTATTTCAATTCATCAAGAGAAAATTCGATCTCTGAAAACAGCTTAAAGCTTTCCTCGACAGCTTCTTCATACCCCTGGAAAAGCCACAGTATTTCCTGCGGCCCGCGCAAGTGGCGCTCAGCACTCGGCTCGAGTTTTCGACCGATCCGGTGAAGCGTTTCACCTTCCCGGATACAAGTCAGAACATCCTGCAGAAAACGCCGTCCGGGGTGGTGATAAAGCACATCGCCGATCGCCAGAAGTGGCACTTCGGCTCGCCGTGCAATCGCCGCTAAGATCGCCAATTGCCGCTCGTCCTGTCGGGCATATCGCCGGTACAAGGCCAACCGGACATTCGGCCCGAATGCCTTCCTCAGATCCCCGAGCACATGCTCTACGCCACCATCAAGCCGTTGCCCCGAAACGAGCGCCATGGCCAGCCGGCCGCCGCCCTTCAGCAAGTCCTCGAGATACAGATGGCATTCGCCCTTGGAAGCCCGTCGCTTGCCCAGCGTCAGCAGTTCGCAGAGATTGCCATAGCCCGTCCGATCCTGTGGCCAGACGAGGATATCTGGTGTGCCGTCCACGAAAACGAGACGGCATCCGACCGCAAAGGCAATGTCGGCTTCCTCTGCCGCCATATGCGCACGGACTACCCCGGCCAGGCTGTTCCTGTCGGTAAGGGCAAGACCGGAAAGACCGAGCCGTTTCGCCTCGACAACCAGTTCTTCCGCATGGGATGCCCCGCACAGAAACGAGAAATTGCTGGTTGCCGCCAGTTCGCAATACCGGTCGGTCATCACGCGAACAGCCCGTGCATATACCATTTCGGCGAACCGGTCTCACGATCGTAAAGACCATGACGGAAAAGCCAGAACCGATATCCCTGGCGATCCTCAACTCGGAAATAATCCCGGGTATAGCTTGCCCGGCCGTCTTGCCACCATTCGCAAGCAATACGCTCGGGTCCTTCCGCCCTGGCAACCTCATAACCTACCCGCCGCCACAAGAACCGCCTCGGCGCGCCCTCCGGGACTTGAGCGATCACCTCGACCGGCTCCGGTCTGTCGAAAAGAAGCAAAGGCCGTGTCGCCACGCTCTCCTCCGGCGCTGCGGCAAACGCCTCGGCCTGCGTCGTAACTTTACCCGACTTGCTGAATACTGGCAGAAAACCAGAACGGCGTTCCGGAATATGCGTATCGGCGAACACCACCCTCAGGATCCGGTCGTTACCGATCCGGGCACCAAGCCTATCAACAAGCGCATGATAATCGTCGGTCGTATTGGAATGGCCGTCGAGAGACGACTGCATGGGAACAAGCGGTGCCGTTTCACACGCCCCGAGACGCATGACGTCAAAACCGAACCCCGCATCGAAATCGTCATGAAGGGCGGCAAGCCGTTCCTCGAAAAGACCTCGGATCCGCATCGGGTCACGAACTGGATTGGCGGTAAAGACGTCCAGCGAAACCACTTCGCCATCCACCCTGTAAAGCGCAAGATGGCAGGCGAGAACACCAAGCCCGCGCTTTTCAAGCGAAACGGCAAGATTCGCGGCAAGGCGGCCGATCGTTTCGCGGATATCGTCCTCGTAGACCAGAGGATCGGCGAAGCGCCTTTCCGCCACGAGTTCCGGGACGGGCAAAATGGGAGAAATCGATTCCGCTTCCTTGCCCACCGCCTGATCGAGCCGCGACAACAATTCAGCCCCAAAACGGGCCACAAGCGGAGCGCGCGGCAAC